>JAQGMT010000063.1 GCA_028292185.1 Ramlibacter sp.
TCTGCACGAAAGCTTCGGGCCCGCGGATGGAGCGATCGACATGCGACTCGGCGGCGAGATTGACGATGGCACGCGGCCGATGTTGCGCAAGCAAGCTCGCGACCAGTGCCGCGTCGCCGATGTCCCCGCGCACGAAGGTATGCCTGGCGTCGCCGGAAAGCGAAGCCAGGTTGTGCAGGTTGCCGGCGTAAGTGAGCCTGTCCAGGTTGACGACAGGCTCGTCGCGGGACTCGAACCAGTCCAGCACAAAATTGCTGCCGATGAAGCCGGCTGCGCCCGTAACCAAGATCATGGAAAGAATGACTCCCGGCCGCTAAGCGGCCCACAACGCAACTGATGATTATCGCATCGAGCCCGTCGCGGGCCGTGCGCACGGCCGGCGCGGCCCGCGCGCGCCCAGCGCGGACCTAAGCCGCTGGCGTGCCGGAGGGTTCGGCGGCCACGCGGCGCATGTCGGCATCGACCATCATCGTGATGAGCTGCTCGAGCGAGGTGGTGGCGGTCCATCCGAGTTTCTGCTGCGCCTTGGCGGGATTGCCGAGCAGCACATCCACTTCGGCCGGGCGCAGGAATTTCGGGTCGATCACCAGGTGGTCTTCGTAGGCCAAGCCAACGTGGGCGAAGGCGATGCGGCACATCTCGCGCACCGTCGTCGTACGGCCGGTGGCCACCACGTAGTCATCGCCCTTGTCCTGCTGCAGCATGCGCCACATGGCATCGACGTAGTCGCCTGCATAACCCCAGTCGCGTTTCGCGTCGATGTTGCCCAGGCGCAGTTCCTTCTGCTTGCCTTGGGCGATGCGCGCGGCGGCATCGGTGACCTTGCGGGTGACGAATTCGATGCCGCGCAAGGGCGATTCGTGATTGAACAGGATGCCGGTGCTCGCGTGCAGGTCGAAGCTTTCCCGGTAGTTGATCGTCATCCAGTGAGCGTAAAGCTTGGCGATGCCATAGGGGCTGCGCGGATAGAACGGCGTGCCTTCGTCCTGCCGATCGGCCTGGATCAGGCCGAACATCTCGCTGGTGGACGCCTGGTAAAAGCGGATGCCCGGGTCGGTGAGGCGAACCGCTTCCAGCACGTTGGCTGCGCCCAGCCCGCTCACCTGCCCGGTGAGCAGGGGCTGCTTCCAGGCGGTGCCGACGAAACTTTGCGCCGCCAGGTTGTACACCTCGCCCGCCTTGCTCTCGCGCAGGGCGCGCAGCAGCGAGCTCAGGTCGGTCACGTCGCCGTCGATCAAGGCAACGTCACGCTCGATCCCGAGTTCGCGCAGTCGCCACAGCGTGTCCGAGGCGCGGCGCGGGAAAACGCCGCTCACGGCGTAGCCCTTCTTCAGCAGCAGCTGCGCCAGATAGGCGCCGTCCTGCCCCGTGATTCCGGTGATGAGCGCGGCCTGGGTCATGCGAGTTCCCGTGTCCAATGATCAAGAAGCTGCTGCAGCGTTTCGTCCAGCGGGATTCGCGGAACCCAGCCCGTGTCGGCGGTGATCTTCGCGTGGCTGCCGCACATGCGGCGCTGCTCCGATGGCCGAAATCGCGCCGGATCGATCGCGATCCCCGCTTGCACGCCGGCCAGGCCGGCAAGTCTTTGCAAGGCATCGCCCAGATGCACTTCCGAGCCCGAACAGACATTGTAGGTATGGTCGCTGCGTCCGCGCGCCAGCAATGCCAGGTAGGCAGCCACGACATCGCGCACGTCCAGGAAATCGCGCGTGACGTCCAGGTCGCCGGCCAGCACCTGCGGCTCCTTGCGCCCCAGCTTGATGGCGGCGATCTCGCGCGCGAAGCCGGGCAGTGCAAAGTCAAGCCGCTGCCCCGGTCCGGTGTGGTTGAACGGCCGGGCGATGACGACGTCCAGCGCGCGGGTGGCGGCCCATTGCCGGCACAAGGCCTCCGCTGCAACCTTGCTGCTGGCATAGGGGCTGCGCGGCGCCAGCGGCGCGTCTTCGGTCACCGGCAGCTGCGCCTGGTGCACCGATCCATAGACATCGGCGCTGCTCACGTACAGCAGACGGCCGCGGAAACCGGCGTCACTCAGCGCCTTCAGCAGATTGGCCGTGCCGCACACGTTCACTTGCAAGGTGCCCGCCGGATCGCTCCAGGACTGCGGCACGTGGCTTTGCGCGGCCAGGTGAACCACCCAATCGGGCTGGTGTTCATCGATCATCGCGCGCATCTGCGCGGGATCGAGCAAGTCGCTCTCGCGGGTCAGCTGGCACCACACGGCAGACCCGTCCCCATGGCACTCCAGGAACTCGCGGAAAGCGGTGCCGACGAATCCGCGATGGCCGGTGGCCAGGAGTTTCTTGGGTTGCTTCAAGGTGTACTGGGCCGGCCAAAGCCCGTGGCTTGCCGCATGGCGATCAGGAAACCCGCCCGGTGTCGCGGCCGTACTGGTCGCTGAAGCGCACGATGTCGTCCTCGCCGAGGTAAGCGCCGCTTTGCACCTCAATCATGATGAGATCGAGCATGCCGGGGTTCTCGACGCGGTGGCGCTTGCCCGCCGAGATGTAGGTGGACTCGTTGGTCAGCACCAGGAATTCACGATCGTCGCAGACCACCTTGGCCGTTCCGCTCACCACCACCCAATGCTCGCTGCGGTGATGGTGCATCTGCAGCGACAGCGCGGCGCCGGGCTTGACCTCGATCCGCTTGATCTTGTAGCCCTGCCCGCCTTCCAGCACGGTGTAGGTGCCCCATGGCCGCGTGACGGTGCGATGCAGGCGGTAGCTCTCGTGGCCGCGCGCTTTCAGCTGGGCCACCACTTCCTTCACCTGCTGGGCGCTGCCCGCGTCGGCCACCAGCAAGGCGTCGGGCGTGTCCACCACCATCACGCCGCGCAGCCCGATGGTGGCGATCATGCGGTCCTCGGCCCAGACGAAGCAATCCGCGCAGTCGAGCAACACCGCATTGCCGTGCACGCGGTTGGCGTCCGCGCCTTGCGGCACCAGGCCGGCCACGGCGCTCCAGGAGCCGATGTCGTTCCACGCGAACTGCGTCGGCAGCACCACCAGGTTGCGGCTGGGCTCCATCACCGCGTAGTCGATCGAAATGCTTTCCACCGCGGCGAACGACGCTTCCGGCAGCTCCGTGAACAGGCCTTTGCCGTCGGTGGCGGCGGCCTCTTCCCAGCACGCGCCGACGCTTTTCGCCAACTCCGGCCGGTGTTCCTTCAGCTCGCGCAAAAGTACCTTGGCGCTCATGCAGAACATGCCGCTGTTCCACAGGAAGTCGCCGCTCGCAACGTAGGCCTGTGCGGCCTCGGCGTCTGGCTTTTCGACGAAGCGCAGCACTTCGTGTTGCGGGCCGCCGTTGATGGCCGCCCCTGCCTGGATGTAGCCATAGCCGGTGGCCGGCGACGACGGCCGGATGCCGAAGGTCACCAGCTTGCCCTTGGCCGCGAGCGCGGCAGCCTGCTGCGTGGCCGCAAGAAACTCCTCGATGGGTTCGATCAGGTGGTCGGCGGGCAAGACCAGCATGATGGCGTCGGGCGAGATGTTGGCGCAGATCCAGTGGGCGGCGGCGGCAATGGCGGCGGCGGTGTTCCTGCCCACGGGTTCGAGCAGGAAGGAAGCGCGCGTCATGCTCTTGGGCCCCAGTGTGCGCGACACCTCGTCCTTCGAGATGAAGTAGTAGTCCCGGTTGGTGACCAGCAGCATCTGCCCGCCACCGCTGGCCTGCGCGGCGCGCTGCACGGTTTTCGCCAGCAGGCTCTGGCCGTCCGGCAGCTTCATGAAGGGTTTGGGATGGCCCTCGCGCGAAACCGGCCACAAGCGCGTCCCGGCGCCTCCGGACAGGATCACCGGCACCACCGGGCGGACCGCCGGTTCAGGCTTTTTCAAACGGGGCTTTCATGCTCAGCCGTCATTCTAGGCACCCACCCCGCCGGCGCCATCACCCTGGCTGCCAAAAAGGGGCAATTCACCACCGACTGCGGCGCGCATCAGACGCATTGCACTCGGATGGCTGGTGGCCTGGCCGTGCTTTAGGAGCGAATGCCTAAACTGCGGGCCGCCAAAGGCTTAGAGTGCTTCATCGGCGGCCCCGAGCGCGGCGCGGCCCTCACACCTCTGGAGTTCACCATGGTCAAGAAAACCGAAAGAGCCAGCAAAGCAGACACGCAGTCGGGTGCGCAGTTCTCCGATACCGTCAAGCAGTCGGCGCAGCAAATCTGGCTTGCCGGCCTCGGCGCCTTCTCCAAGGCGCAGGAGCAAGGCGGCAAGGCGTTCGACACGCTGGTCAAGGAAGGCGTGGCCATTCAACGCAAGACGCAGTCGGCCGCCGAGGAGAAGGTTTCCGAAGCCGCCACCCGGATGGCCAGCATGGCCGGCGATATCTCAAGCAAGGCATCGGGCCACTGGGGCAAGCTGGAAACGATCTTCGAAGAGCGCGTCGCCAAGGCCTTGCAGCAGCTGGGCGTGCCGTCGGCCAAGGACGTGGACGTGCTGCTGGCGCGAATCGAGGAGCTCGATCGCAAGGTGAGCAAGCTGCATGCGAAGAGCGGCGCCAGCACGCGAACCGCGGGCAGCCGTGAGGGCAGGCCGACCGCGAGCACACGCAAGCCGGCCTCGAAGGCCGCCAAGCGCGCGCCGGCTCGCAAGTCGTCCTGAGCGGAATCGGCCTCCGCGCGCCGGCTTGCTGCAACGCAACACTGCGCCGGCGGGCCGGGCCCCTACACTGCCGTCCATGACAGGCAGAAAGGCGCCCGAAACGGCGAAGAAAGCGCCTCGCCGGACCGCGGAGCGCATCCTCGAGGTCAGCCTGGACCTGTTCAACCGGTTCGGCGAACCGAATGTCTCGACGACGCTGATTTCCGCCGAACTGCGCATCAGTCCCGGCAACCTTTACTACCACTATCACGCCAAGGACGAGCTGATCAACTCCTTGTTCGATCGCTATGAAAAAGCCCTGGACGAATTGCTCACCGCGAGCGGCGGCGTGCGTGACGTGGAAGACGCCTGGTTCTTCATGCACACGCTGTTCGAATTGATCTGGCAGTACCGCTTCCTGTATCGCGACCTGAACGACTTGCTCTCCAAGAACCGCCGGCTGGAAACCCATTTCCAGCGGGTGCTGAAAAACAAGGCGCAGGCGATCCGCGCATTGCTGGACGGGATGGGCCGCGCGGGTGCGCTGGCGATCGACGCGCGCGAAGTGGAAGCCACGGCCACCAGCATGGTGGTGGTGCTCACTTATTGGCTCAGCTTCGAATACGTGCGCGATCCGCGCCGCGCACTGGAGCCGGAGACGGCGCAGCTCGCGCTTTTGCGCGGGGCCCATCACGTGCTGAATTTGCTCGCCCCTTACCTGGAGCGCCAGCAGCGCATGCACCTGCTGCAGCTGGTGGCGGCGTACCGTCAGGCCGAGAACTGACGCCATGCCGACCTGGACGCCGTTGCCCCAGCTGGGCCAATTCCAGTTCGAACCGCAAAGCCTGGCCGTGCATTGGCCGCGGCTTCATCTGGGCGACGCCGAGCCGCTGCCAGCGGATCCTGACGTGTTGCACGCCTGGGTCTTGTTCCATAACGGCCAATTCCAGGAAGCCGCCGCAGCCGGATTGAAGGCGGGCGGGGCCGGCATCACGGCGGCCAACAAGGCCACCGGCGTTTATGCCACTTACGTCGAGAAAAAAGAAAAAACCCGACTCGAGCTGCTGATGACCGTCGCGCGGCGGGCCGAGGCGCAGGCGACGCAGGAGGCGAACAACCCGAGCGCCTGGTATTGGCACGGCTGCGCGCTGGGGCGCTACAGCCAAGGCATCAGCGTCGCCAAGGCCCTGGCACAAGGCCTGGGTGGCAAGGTGAAGGAGGCGCTCGAGCGCACCATCAAACTGCAACCCCGGCACGCCGATGCGTACACCGCCCTGGGCGCCTTTCATGCGGAAGTGATCGACAAGGTGGGCTCGCTGATCGGCGGCATGACGTACGGGACCAAGAAGGAAGTCGGGTTGAAGATGTTCCAGGAAGCGATGAAGATCAATCCGGCGTCGGCGATCTGCATGGTCGAACGCGCCAATGGACTGCTGATGCTCGAAGGCGATAAGAAAATGAGCGAAGCCACCCGCCTGTACGAGCAGGCCGCCGCATGCACACCCATGGACGCGATGGAGTGGCTGCACGTCGAGCTGGCCAAGGCCGAACTGGCAGGCTAGGCCCACGGTCGAGCCGGCTTCCGGCTGATGTTTGCGCCGCGCGCCTACAAACGCGCTGGACATCCGCGAACATCATGGCGCCGATGAATATTTTCGAAGCCTTGCGCGTCAGCCACCAAACCCAAAGGGAACTCTCGGCCCGCCTGCTGGCGAGCAAAGCCGGTTCCGACGATGCCCAACAGGTCTTCGAGGAGCTCAAGCGGGAGCTGCTGGCCCATGAAACCGCCGAAGAACGCTGCTTCTATGTGCCGCTGTTCGAGCACGACGCCACGGTGGATGCGTCGCGCCACGCCATCTCGGAACACCACCAGATGGACGAGATGGTGGAGGACCTGCAAGCCATGGATCCTGCTTCGGCGCAATGGCGGGACGGCGTGCAGAAACTGTGCGACAAGATCGAACATCACCTGACCGAGGAAGAACACAAATTCTTCCAGGAGGCCGGCAAGGTGCTCACCGAGGTTCAGAAGACGGCGCTGGCCAAGGACTACGAGGCGGAGTTCACTACACTGCGGGTGAAACAAGGCTGACCAAGGAGCACCGATGGCCGATCTGAAAGCCCAATTCGAAGCAGCAGTCGCCGATTCCAAGAACCTCACCGAACGGCCCGACAACGCCACGCTGCTGAAGCTCTATGCCCTGTACAAGCAGGCAACGCTCGGCGACAACGGCGACGCGAAGCCCGGCTTCGGCGACATGGTGGGCCGTGCCAAATGGGATGCGTGGAACGGGTTGAAGGGCACTTCCAACGACGACGCCATGCAGAAGTACATCGACCTGGTCGGCTCGCTGAGCTGAACTGGTTCAGTCGCTCGCCGCAACGATGCCCCGGCGTTTGAGTTCGCTGATTTGCGCGGGGGTGATCCCCAGCTCGCGCAGCACGTCATCGGTGTCCTGTCCCAGCCTCGGCGCGTTGCGCCGGTGCTCGCCCGGCGTGGCCGACAGCTTGGGCACGATGCCCGGCACCGCCAGCCGGCTGCCGTCGTCCATCTGAATTTCCTGCAACATGCCGCGCGCAAGATAGTGCGGATCGGCCGCGATGTCGGCCACCGTGTAGATGCGGCCCGCCGGCACGCCGGCCTTGTCCAACACGGCCAGCACCTCGTCCACGGAATGTTGCGCGGTCCACTCGCCGATCGCCGCATCGATTTCGGTCACCCGGGCGACCCGCCCGGCGTTGTCGGCCAGGGCCGGATCGGCGGCGAGATCATCGCGGCCGATGGCCGCCATCAGCCGCTTGAAAATGCTGTCGCCGTTGCCGGCCACGAGTGCATAGGCGCCCTCTTTGCAGAGATAGGCGTTGGTGGGGGCGATGCCGGGCAGCGCGCTGCCGGCCGGGCCGCGCACCGCACCGAAGGCGCTGTACTCGGGCAGCAAGCTCTCCATGCAGTTGAACACCGCCTCATACAAGCCGACGTCGATCACCTGCCCGCGTCCCGACGCATGACGGTGGTGCAGCGCCAAGAGAATGCCGACGACGCCATGCAGTGCCGCCAGCGTATCGCCGATGCTGACGCCTACCCGCACCGGCACACGGCCCGGCTCCGCCGTGAGGTGGCGCAAGCCCCCCATCGCTTCCGCCACGACGCCGAAGCCGGGCCGATCTCGGTACGGGCCGGTCTGGCCGTAGCCGCTGATGCGCAACATGATGAGCCGCGGATTGAGTTGCAGCAGTGCATCGGGGCCGAGGCCCCAGGCCTCCATCGCCCCCGGCCTGAAATTCTCGATCAGCACGTCGGCGTCCTGCGCCAGCCGCCGCACGAGGTCTTGCGCCTGCGGATCTTTCAGGTCGAGCGCCAGCGAACGCTTGTTGCGCGACTGAACCTGCCACCAGACCGAGGTGCCGTCCTTCAGCAGGCGCCACTTGCGCAGCGGATCGCCGGTGCCGGGCGCCTCCACCTTGATCACGTCGGCGCCGAAGTCGGCGAGTGTCTTGGCCGCGAACGGCCCGGCAATGAGTTGCCCCAGCTCGAGCACCTTGAGGCCGACGAGCGGACCTGTCATCGCTCAGGCCTTTTTCTTCGCTGCCTTCTTGGCCGGCGCAAGTTTCTTTTGTGCTGCACGCTTGGCCATCGCTTCGTCGAAGGCCTTCAGCGGCTCTTTTTCGGCCAGCAGCAAGTCGAGGTTCTTGACGATCTCGCCTTCGATGCGCTCCCGGAAAGCGCCCAGCAGGAAGCCCAGCCGCGCCTCGAGCTCGAAGCGATCCTTCGTCACCTTGAGTTCGCCGTTGGCGCCGGCGCGAGTGAAACTCACCACGTCCTGCGCCTTGCCTTCCTCGTACGTGCATTCCATGCCGAGCTTGGCTTCCGCGGTCTGCGCCCAGCGGAAGGCCAGCTTGCGGGCCTGCGCGAATCCCAGGCTGTGATCGCGCGAAATATGAATCTCAGGCACCGCCGCTCTCCTTGAGTGTTTGATGTCGCTGCTCTTTGGGCAGCGCTGCCAGCCGCTTGGCGGCATCATAGAACCGCTGCCAGTCACCGCCCTCGCGCGCGAACAGCGCTTCGAAACCCGGCACCAGCTCGTCGTAGGCCGCTTGCGCGCCAAACGAGGCGTTGTTGGCCTCGGCCACCCATTGGTCATAACTGCGATAACGCGTCGCGGGCCCCGGCCAGCCGGCACGCAGCTTCGCATACTGCTCGCGAAAGTCGCGCATCGTGGCTTCCTTTAACGCCTCTCGCTGGTCGCCGCTGCTGTCCTCGTAGATTTTCTCGAGCCGCTTGCGCGTCCCTTGCACCAGCGCGCGGAACTGGTTGCGCCGCTCGTTGTACTGCGCGTATTCATCGGTTGCCGCTTTGTTGGCCTGCGTCGCCAGCCACCGGGCGCCGCCCAGGCGCTCCACCGACGTCGCGAACGACTCGTTGAACATCGTGTCGTCCTTGGCGTACAGCACCTGGTGCGCGAGTTCGTGGAAGATCAGCCGCGCCAGTTCACCCTCGGGATAGTTGATGAAGGTGTTGAGCAAAGGGTCGCCGCCCGCCCAATTCATCCAGCCCAGCGTTGAATACGCGGGCACCGGATAGACACTGGCTTCCAGTCCGTCGGCCTTGAGCCGGTCCGCCTCCTCGCGCGCCATCTGCTGATCGAAGTAGCCGCGATAGCCCACGCATCCGGTGATCGGGAAGCACGATTGCTTGAGCGTGATCGAATAGCGCGGCGCGGCGACGACGTTCCAGATCACCGCGGTGCGATGCAAGTCGGCATAGCGCCGATAGCTTGGGTTGTCCGGCAGCTTCAACTCGCTCACCGCGAAATTGCGAATGCGCTGGCTCAGGGCGAGGCGCTCTTTCAGGCGCTCGGGCGTGTCCTGGTCGCCGATCAGCTCGACCACCGGGCGCGCCGCGGCCATCATCTTCAAATGGCCGCTGGCCGACTGCCAGTAGTAGCCGATGTTGGCGCAGCCGGAAAGGCACAGCGCGCTTGCCGCCGCCACTGCCACCACACCTGCGAATGCCATTGCGAGCCGTTTCCTCACGCAGCTTCGACTTCGACCAGGCAGTCGTAGAACACCGGGCCGCGGCCCAGGTCGGTGAGCTTCTGGCTGGTGAGTTCGTTGACGTTGGTGCCATCCAGCCCGAGCTTGCGCCACCACACGCCCAGCCCGTTGACCACGCCCGGCCGCGCGCGCGGCGACACATCGGCGCGGCAGCGATGTTCGCCGCGATCGTTGAACACACGCACCACGGCGCCGGACGCGATGCCCCGGGCCGCGGCATCGCTGGCGTGGATCTCCAGCAGCGGCTCGCCTTCGATGTCGCGCAGGCTGGGCACGTTGACGAAGGTCGAATTCATGAAATTGCGCGCCGGCGGCGAGATCATCGCCAGCGGGTAGCGGCTGGAAGTGCCAACGGCTTCGTGGTTGGGCACATGATCGGGCAGGCCATCGAGCCCCTGGCGCGCCAGCCGTTCGCTGAAGAATTCGCACTTGCCTGAAGGCGTGAGGAACGCGCCTTCGGCGAAAGGAGCATCGGGAATGGGGAGTGTGGCGAAACCGTGCGCCAGCAACTCCTCGAAATTCACCGTGCCGCCATAAGCCAGGCGGCACAGGCTCACGTCGTCTTCGACGAAGCATGGCTCATCGAAGCCCATGCGTTGCGCCAACTCCCGGAAGATTTGCGTATTGGGCTTGGATTCGCCCACCGGCTCGATCGCCGGCCGGTTCAGCACGACATCAGTGTGCCCATACGACAGATGGATGTCCCAGTGTTCCAGCTGTGTGGTGGCCGGCAGGATGTAATCCGCATAGTCGGCAGTATCGGTTTGAAAGTGCTCGAGCACCACCGTGAACAGGTCTTCTCGCGCGAAGCCCGCCGCCACCTTGGACGAGTCGGGGGCCACGGCCATCGGATTGCTGTTGTAGACAACGAGAGCCTCGAGCTTGGGGCCGAACTGCTCGCTGGACGGGCGGGCCAGCGCGTCGCCAATCGTCACCATGTTGATGGTGCGGGACTTGCGGCCGGCCAAGAGATCCGGGCGCTGCAGCGCCGCGCGATCCACCGGGAAGAAGCCGGAGGCCCCCAGCAGCATTCCGCCGGCGCGATGGCGCCAGGCGCCGGTGAGCGCGGGCAGGCAGGCCACCGCCCGTGCCGCGTTGCCGCCGCCGTGAACGCGCTGCATCCCGTAGTTCAGGCGGATCGCGGCCGGCTGGGTGGTGCCATAGTCGCGCGCCAGCGAGCGGATCTGCTCGGGCGGCACGCCGCATATCTCGCCGGCGCGCTCGGGGCTCCAGCGCAAGGCCCGTTCGCGCAAGGCCTCCCACCCCGACGTGTGCCGCGCGATGTAGTCGTGATCGAGCCAGTCATTCACGATCAGCTCGTGCATCAAGGCCAGCGCCAAGGCTGCGTCGGTGCCAGGCCGCAGCTGCACGTGCTCGTGGCATTTCTCGGCCGTCTCGGTCCGGCGCGGGTCGATGCACACCAGCTTGGCGCCGGCGCGCTTGGCCGCCTGGGCGATGCGCCAGAAATGCAGGTTGCTGGTGATGGAGTTGCTGCCCCAGATCAGGATCAGTTTGGACTCGGCAAAGAATTCCACTTTCATGCCGACCTTCGCGCCTATGGTCTGGACCAGTCCTTCGACACCCGCCGTAGAGCAGATGGTGCGATCGAGCAAGGACGCGCCGAGCCGGTTGAAAAAGCGCATCCCCATGCTGTCGCCCTGCACCAGGCCCATCGTCCCGCAGTAGCTGTACGGCAGGATGGCTTGCGGATCGACGGCGGCGATTGCCCGAAGACGCTGCGCGATATCGGTCAGCGCCTGGTCCCAAGTGACACGCTCGAAGCGCCCCGAGCCTTTGGGGCCGATGCGCCGCAGCGGATGCAGGATGCGTTCAGCATGGTAGGTGCGCTCGGTGTAGCGGGACACCTTGGTGCACAGCACGCCGTCGGTGTGCCGATGCTCAGGGTTCCCCTGCACCTTGGTGGCGACGCCGTTCTCGACCGTGGTCAGCAGCGCGCACGCATCGGGGCAATCGTGCGGACAGGCGCCGCGGACCTGAATCGGGGAAATGCTGATGCTGTTCATGAGGAGAAGCGCCAGCGCGCTAAAGGCGCGCAGCCGGATGAGCTCGAGTTTTGGGATTGCTGCCCATCACCACATTCTCGCGGATATGCCCAGGTGGCGCACGAACGCAGCCGGCGCTAGACTGGCATTCCGATAGGCGAACAAGCAGATCAGCCATGAACATCCTCGACTCCGTGGTCACGCAGGCCGCTGCGATAGCGGCAATAAGGCGCGACATCCATGCGCATCCGGAACTTTGCTTCGAGGAAGTCCGCACGGCGGACGTCGTGGCGAGGCAGTTGACCGAATGGGGAATCCCCGTGCACCGGGGCCTGGGCAAGACCGGCGTGGTCGGGATCGTGAAGAACGGCAGCAGCTCACGTGCGATCGGCCTGCGCGCCGACATGGATGCACTGCCGATGCAGGAGTTCAACACCTTCGCCCACGCCAGCAAGAACCCGGGCCGCATGCACGCCTGCGGCCACGACGGCCATATCGCGATGCTGCTGGCCGCGGCCCAGCACTTCGCCAGGAACCGCAATTTCGACGGCACCGTGTACCTCATATTCCAGCCGGCCGAAGAAGGTGGCGGCGGCGCGCGCGAAATGATGAGGGACGGCCTGTTCGAGCAGTTCCCGATGGACGCGGTGTTCGGCATGCACAACTGGCCCGGCACGCAAGTGGGCAAGTTCGCGGTGAGCCCGGGGCCGGTGATGGCCTCGACCAGCGAATTCAAGATCACGGTGCGCGGCAAAGGCAGCCACGCCGCGCTGCCGCACCTGGGCGTCGATCCGGTACCGATCGCCTGCCAGATGGTGCAGGCGTTCCAGACCATCATCAGCCGCAACAAGAAGCCGATCGATGCGGGCGTGGTTTCGGTGACCATGATCCACGCCGGCGAAGCGACCAATGTGGTGCCGGACAGCTGCGAGCTGCAAGGCACCGTGCGCACCTTCACCGTCGAGGTGCTCGACCTGATCGAAGCACGCATGCGGCAGATCGCGCGGCACGTGAGCGCCGCGCATGACGCCGAGTGCGAGTTCGAGTTCGCCCGCAATTACCCGCCGACCATCAACTCCGCGGCCGAGGCCGAGTTCGCGCGGCAGGTCATGGTTTCCATCGTCGGCGAAGCCAACGTCGAGGTGCAGGAACCCACCATGGGCGGCGAGGATTTCGCGTACATGTTGCAGGCCAAGCCGGGCGCTTACTGCTTCATCGCCAACGGCGATGGCGGCCATCGGGAGATGGGTCACGGCGCCGGCCCCTGCATGTTGCACAACCCGAGCTACGACTTCAACGACGAGCTGATCCCCCTCGGCGCGACTTACTGGGTGCGCCTGGCCGAGGCCTGGCTCGCCACCACGCCGCGATGAGCACTGCCGGCGCGCAGGTGTTCTCCCCCACTTATGCGAAGGCCCGGGACAGCTTCCTGGCTGCCGCGCAGCAAGCCGGCCTGCGGATCGAATCCCGGCTGCATCCCGACAAAGGCCGCGAGGGCGAAGACCTGGCGATGGACGTGGCGCGCGATGGCGCGGAGAGCGCGGGCAAGCTGCTGATCGTGAGCAGCGCCTGCCACGGTGTGGAGGGATTCTGCGGCAGCGGTGTGCAGGTGGCCGCGCTGCACGACGGCGCCTGGCGCGAGCACGCCCGCGAGCAAGGCGTCGCCGTCCTCTACCTCCACGCGCTGAACCCGTACGGCTTCTCGCACTTGCGCCGGGTGACGCAGGAGAACGTGGACCTGAACCGCAACTTCCAGGATTTTGCCAAGCCGCTGCCGGTGAACGAGGGCTACCGCGAATTGCACCCCTTGACCCAGCCCGAGCAGTGGCCGCCCTCCCAGGCCCACATGGCGTCGATCATGCAATACGTGGCGCTGCACGGGCAAGCTGCGTTTCAGGCGGTGGTCACACGCGGCCAGTACGAATTTCCGAATGGCATGTTCTTTGGCGGCAGTGCGCCGACCTGGAGCAACCTGGCGCTGCGCGAAGTGCTGCGTGAGCACGGCAAGCGAGCCGCCCAGATCGCGTGGATCGACATCCACACCGGGCTCGGCCCCGCGGGCGTGGGCGAGCGCATCTTCGCGGGCAATGATGACGCACCGACCCTGGCACGCGCCCGCGCCTGGTGGGGCGGCGATGGGGCGACGCCGGTCACGTCGATCTACGACGGCTCTTCCACCTCGGCGCGCCTCACCGGAATGATGTACAGCGCCGCATACGAGGAATGTCCGCAGGCCGAGTACACCGGGATCGCGATGGAATACGGAACCGTCCCCATGCTCGATGCGATGCAGGCGATGCTCGGCGAGCACTGGCTGCACTCCCACCCCGCTGCGCCGCCGCCGCTGGCGGCCCACATCAAGCAGCAGATGAAGGCCGCGTTCTATACCGACACCGACGAATGGAAGCAGAGAGTACTGGAGCAAGCGCGCCAGGCGCTGTTCCAGGCCGCGGACGGGCTCGCCTCCTCGCGCGGCTAAACCGCCAGCCGCTGCTGCGCGATTTCCAGCAGCCCGTCGAAGACCAGGCTTTCCACCAGCTCGAACGGCACCGACATGTGCGGCGCCATCTTCCATCCCGCCCCGCCGGTCATGAAGCAAGCCGGCTCGCAGCCGCTGTGCCGGCGCACGTGCTGCACCATGCGTTCGATGGCGCCGGCAATGGCGTAGGTGCCTCCACTGGTGAGCGCGTCACTGGTGTTGGTCGGAAATTGGCGCACATCCCCGGTGGGCACATGCAAGCCTGCCGTGCCGGACTCCAGCGCCCTGAGCATGATGCCGTGG
>JAQGMT010000081.1 GCA_028292185.1 Ramlibacter sp.
CGCAAAGTCGCGCTGTCGCGGCTCAAGGCGGTGAGGACGGCATATCGGGGCGAGCCGACTTGCGCATCGAGCGTGAGGATGCCCGGCCGGCCCAGTTCGCGAATGGCCGCGAGCGTGAGATTCTTGCTGAAGCAATGCACTTGCTCCTTGGCCAATGCCTTGCACGTATCGCCGGAACCGGGATCGAGTTTCCAGGCTTGCGCCAGTTCGCGCCAGGCCTGTTGCTGGTCCTGAAGCAATGTCGGCGGCTTCTTGGAAGGCGGCGCAGACGGCTCGCGCTTGGAGACAGCCGGTGCCGGCGCGGACGCGGACCCGGCGAGTCCGGCCACTGGCCCCGCAGCGGAGGCCGGGCTGGCGCTTGCGGCGGCGCCCTGCGCCAACTTCGCCTGCGCGGGCGCCGCGCCGCTGTCGCGGTTGACGTGGCTGGCCGCGGCATACAGCCCGGCGCCCGCCACGAGCCCGAGCCCCAGCACGGCGGCAGTGCGGCGGCGCGGCGATGGAAGCACCATCGGGGGGCCGAACACCTCCAGCGCCGCCTTGTCGATCGTGGCGCGATCCACGGCCGCCCGCGAGCCCGCGAATGCGCCGAGCAGCGCACGATCGCACAGCAGGTTGATGCGCCGAGGCACGCCGCGCGAGAGTTGATGGATGCGCGCGAATGCACTGCGCTCGAACGGCAGCGCGCGATCCAGCCCCGCAACCTCGAGGCGATGCTGGATGTACTGCGCCGTTTCCGCCGGCGTCAACGCGTCGAGGTGATAGCGCGCGATGACGCGCTGGCCGAGCTGCTCGAGCTCCGGCCGGGCGAGCATATTGCGCAGCTCCGGCTGCCCGATCAGGATGATCTGCAGCAGCTTGCGCTCGCGCGTCTCGAGGTTGGTCAACAAGCGCAGCTGCTCCAGAACTTCCGCCGACAGGTTCTGCGCCTCGTCGATGATCAGCACGTTGTTGCGGCCGGCCGCGTGCGCCCGCAGCAGAAAATCATTCAGCGGATCGAGGTAATCCTTGACCGTCGGCGGCAGCATCGAGTCCTTGGCCACCACGCCGATGTGAAACTCGTCGCAGACGGACTGCAGCAACTCGATGACGGTGAGTTTCGGATTGAAGATGTACGCGACGTTGCAGTCGGACGGGATCTGTTCGAGGAACAGGCGGCAGACGGTGGTCTTGCCCGTGCCGATCTCGCCGGAGAGCAGCACGAAGCCGCCGCCCCCGCCCAATCCATAGAGCAGGTGCGCCAGCGCCTCGCGATGGCGCTCGCTCATGAACAGGTAGCGCGGATCGGGCGCGATCGAAAAGGGTTCGTGCTTCAGGCCGAAGTAGGCGGCGTACATGGCGGAAGGATACCCCGGCGGGATCGGCCAGGCCAGCGATCGGCAATAGCGCCGGTCAGCCTGGCGCGAGCTGTGTGCGCCGGGCCCGGCGCATGTTGAATGCGCTGCCGATCAGCACCGCCTGCACGGCCGCCAGGCCCAGCCAGACGCCGCGGTACTGCTGGTGGTCCATCAACACGCCGAAAATCAGCGGCGAAATGGCCTGGCCGATGTCGAGCCCGGAATAGACGATGCCGTAAACCCGGCCGCTCGCGTTCTCGGGCGTCGTCTTCTTCACGAGCAGGTCGCGCGACGGCGCCGCGATGCCTGTGGCCAAGCCCATCACCCCGAACAGAACCGGCACCAGCAGGGCCGGGATCGGCGCCAGCCCGATCAGCAGCGCAAGCGCCGCGCCGACGGCGAAGCCCATCGCGACGACGTTTTCGCAGCGCGCCGGGTCGGCTGCGAGAAACCCACCCACCACCATGCCGCCCGCGCTGCAGACCATGTAAAAGGTCAAGCACATGGCCGCGAGCGCCACCGGCACACCGTGGAGCTGCCGGGCCGATTCCGAGGCGAAGGCCTGCATCACCCCCAGCAGCAAGGCATAGAAGAAAAAGAAACCGAAGCACATCCAGACGGCCGGGATGCGCAGAAAAGCAAAGCTTCCCTCCACGGCGCGCGCGGGCCCAGCGCCGGCCGGCACGGGCGCGGCAGTGTCCAGCGCCAGCCGGTGCCGGAAGAAAAGCAAGACGCCCAGTACCGCGAAGGCGAGACCGCCCGCCCCCATCAGCGCCACGCGCCACGAGAACGCGATCGCGAGCGGGACCAGGATCGCCGGGGCGAGCGCCCAGCCCAGGCTGCCCGTGATGCCGTGAAAGCTGTAGGCGTGGCCAAGTCGCGACGCACTGACCTTGCGGTTCAGCAAGGTGTAGTCGGCCGGGTGGAACACACCGTTGCCGACGCCCGCCAACACGGAGAACAAGGCCAGCACCGCGTAACTGGGGCTGAAGGCAAAGCCGAACGCGGCCAGGCCCAACAAGCCCAGCCCGCCGAACAGGATGGGGCGCGGCCCATAGCGATCGACCAGAAAGCCCGACACGGTTTGCACCGCGCACGACGCCGTGAAAAAGATCGTCATCAGGAACCCGAGCTGGGTGTAGCTCGCACTGAATTCGTCCTTCAGCCACGGAAACAGCGGCGCCAGCAGCAGCTGACTGAAATGGCTGACCAGGTGGCCTAACCCCACCAGCCCGATCAGGCCGGCGTCGTCGCGCAATTTCGGGGTTGGCGCGCTCACGGCGGTGGTGCTCATCCCCCATTTTATGCGGCGCCGCTTGCGGCTTTCCCCTGCTCTGCATTGGAATTTTTCCTACAAATGGCTCAGCCGTGTTCTGACCGTTCAGCTTTCTCGCGCCGAACAGAATTCGAGCCTGAGACGCGGCCTGTGCTGCGCCGAAACCGAAAGAACGTCAGGACCCAGCATGAGCAGTTCCAACGAGACCCAGGATGAACGTGGTTCCCGTGAGCAGTCAGGCGGCGCCGAGGCCAGCGAGGAGCGACACTCGGGCGAAGGCGCTGCCAGCGCACTCGCACACATGATCTCGCAAGGTCAGCAACACCGGCACCAGACCGGCGAGGCCGACGCGGCCGCGGGGAGCCAACGTCAATGAGCCGTCAGGACAGCAAGGCGGCCGCCCCGAGCGAGCCGTACGAACCGCAGGCCGAGCTGCCGCGCAGCGGTGCGGGCGCGGGCAGCGCGCTCTTTGCGATGCTGAAGAAACGCCAGATGCGGGCCACGCGCGACGAGGAGCCCGATGCGGAATCCGCGCGCACCCAGGAAGGGGCGAACGGCGAGGAGTAGCATCGCCGCCCGCGATTGCGATTGCGACCGCGGTACGCTGCGTGCATGAAAAACAGCGCCGGGTTGCTCATGTACCGCCGCCACCGGGGCGCGCTGCAGGTCTTGCTCGCACACCCAGGAGGGCCGTTCTGGCGAGCCAAGGACGAAGGCGCGTGGACGCTTCCCAAAGGTGAGTACGACGACCTCGAGCACGCCCTGGCGGCGGCGCAGCGCTAATTCGCGGAGGAAACCGGCTTTGGCGTGACGCCCCCCTTCATCCCGCT
>JAQGMT010000082.1 GCA_028292185.1 Ramlibacter sp.
TGGGCCGTCACCACACCGGCCGCAGCGTTGCGCGCGGAGCTAGCGCAGGGATTGCAGACGGGGAGAAGTCAACCGCACGGCAATGCCGGTCTTGCCGTAGCTGTGCTCGACGCGGACAATCTCGCCTTCCGCGGTGAACTTCATGCCGGCTTGCGCCAAGTGCATCTCGAACACGATACGGCCGACGATTTCATGCCAGCCGCTGACTTCGAGGTACATCCCCGACGCGCTCATATCGCGCGTCACTGCTGCCTGGCCATCTGCCAGCGTAAGCGGCAGCTCGAGGGGTTCGCGAGGGTCCAGACGGTGTTCGGTGAACATAAACGCAGTGTGGTGCCGCTTCGAGGGGCCGGTATAGGTTGTTTCGCCCGATTTTGGTAGGAAGGCGCTCCCGGAAAACCATTGGCTCGTGCTCGTCCGGTCCTACGCGAGAATTGCCCGACGATGGGCGTCTTTCCTGTAACTCTGATCACACTGCGTAATGCTCGAGTGAAGTTGGGGGCAACTGTCGCTACCATCTGCGACGTGATGTAATAAAAAGAGGCCAGAGATGCAATACGTGGGTATACGTGCCGTCCGGGTCTACCTTGTCGCGCCGCCAATGGATTCCTGGGGTCTTGAGCGTTTGGTGCAGACAGCGCACCCTCGGCTTGAACTGTCCGGCACTGCTTCGTGCGTCGCCGATGCGGTCCACGCGATAGAAAAAAATCCCGCTGATGTGATCGTCCTCGACCTCGAGAGCGACCTCGAATCGATCGCTGCCTTGAAGTCCACGGGCGTCAACATCCTGGTCCTTTCCGGCGGCTCTGACGTGAGTTTCCTGGACAAGGCGGTGCTTGCCGGCGTGCGGGGCATCGTCAAAAAGAGCGACCCGCCGGCGATCCTGCTGAAGGCCATCGAGAAAGTGCACGAGGGCGAACTCTGGATCGATCGGAGCGCGACCAGCCGCATCTTCATGGAAATGGCCAGGCACAAAGCGGCGCACGGCAACGACCCGGAGAAGACCAAGATGTTGAGCCTGACCAGCCGCGAACGGCAGACCATCGTGGCTGTGGCGGGCGATGCAGCGGCTCCGGCCAAGGTGATCGCAAGCCGCTTGTGCATCAGCGAGCACACGCTGCGCAACCATCTCACTTCCATCTACAGCAAACTGCATCTGACCAGCCGCCTTGACCTGTACGCGTACGCCACCCGCCACAGCCTGAACAAGCCGTTCTGACGCGGCAAATCCCTCAAGGCCCGTTAGGCAATATCCCTAAAGCGCGCCTTCGCGGCGGCCAAACAATAGCTCTGTGTTCGGGCCGACCCCGGTCCAGGAGAAACATCATGAGCCATCAAGCCATTCGCGCCGTTGCCAGGAACCTCGTTATCGCCACCACCTTGGGCCTTGCCGCCGTCGCTTCCTGGGCCGTCACCGGTTTGGGCAACCCGCCGATCGACCTGAGCACCGCCAGCGTGTGCTCGATCGACAACGGCGCCAGCGCGCTGCTGCGCCAATGCGGCGTGGTTGCTTCGCGCGACTGATCCGATCGGCCCCGATGCCGGGCCGCGCCGAGGGCGCTTTGCGCCCGTTGTTAAGATGAACGCCAGAAACGGCCAACGCAGGCCGCCTTGCGAGGGAATCCTGGCACCGACCCATCGGGCGGAGCTGTTCATCCATGCTCTTGATTGCAATCTTGACGGCCACGCTGGCCGCGGGGATCGGCAGCGTCTGGCTCGCCGCCGGCCTGATGCGCCTGGGCTTTCGCGCCGGGGCCGATGAAGACTCGCGGCGCTTCGGCCCGCAACACCTGCTCAGTCTTGCCGCCGGCGCGCTGCTGGCGACCGCCTTCATGCATCTCCTGCCCGAAGCGTTCGAAGGCCAAGCCGGCGCAAAAGGACTGTTCTCCACACTGTTGATCGGCCTGGTGTTCTTCTTCCTCCTGGACAAGGCGGAGTTGTGGCACCACGGGCATGAGCACCACCGCGAGCATGACGCAGCGGATCACGACCCCGGTCACGACCACGCACATCATCACGCGCACGGCGAGCCTGCGAACGGGACGCCCGCGCTTCGCTCGGGCGGTTGGGCGGTGCTGACCGGCGACAGCGTCCATTGTTTCGGCGACGGCATCCTGATCGCTTCGGCATTTATCGCCGACCTGCGGCTGGGGTTGGTCGCGTCGTTGGCGGTGCTGGCGCACGAAGTGCCGCATCACATCGGTGATCTGGCGGTGCTGCGCCAGTCCAGCCGCGACCGGCGAGGCGCACTGGTCAAGGTGTCGCTGGCCGGCGCGGTGACGCCTTTGGGCGGCCTCGTCGGCTGGGCGCTGGTGGACCGCTTGCAGGAGTACCTGCCGTATTTCCTGGTGGTGGCCAGCAGCAGCTTCATCTATGTGGCGCTGGCCGACCTGATACCGCAGTTGCAGCGGCGGCTGTCGGCGCGCCAGACGGCTGCGCAGGTGGCCTGGTTGCTGCTGGGCATCGCGCTGGTCACGGTGGTCAGCAACCTCGCCCATTCATCCTCGCGCTAGCGCGCCCCACCATCGCCGCGGCCGGTGCATCACGCACGGGCGCTGAGGCACGCTCTTCTCTCTCTGAAGACACAAGCTGCGCAAAGGCCGAGCAGTCCTACACGGAATGGGTGTCGTCCGACATCTCGGCTCAGGGTGCGGGCCTAACGTCATTGCGTGGCAACGCGCAGCGGTACGCGCAATCAAAGGAGCACACGGACATGGCATCACGAGACTATGAAGACAGCGACCGGCAGCAGGGGCGCTGGGATGAACGGCAAGGGCAAGGCCCCGGACAACAGCGAGGTCAAGGTTTTGGCGGCGAGTCGCGCGGCAACCCGGGCGGGGGCGGATCGCCGCAAGGCGGCTGGCAACAAGGCGGATCGCAAGGCTATGGGCAGCGCTCGGGCGCTGAGTTCGGCGGGCCGCAATCCGGCGGCTATGGCGGCTACGGCGGCGAGAACCACGGCTGGGGCCGAGGCACCGGCGGCTCCGACTATGGCCAGGGCCAAGGGTCCGGCCGCGGTGGCGAGTTCGGCGGACACGGCGGTGAATTCGGCGGTCAGAACCCTGGCGGCGGCCAAGGCAGTTGGGGCGGCCAGGCAACCCGCGGCGACGGCGGCGGGCAGCGCCAGCAAGGCTCGGGTGGCGGCTACGACCAAGGCAGCTACGGCGGGCGTGGCGGCAGCTTCAGCGGCGGCAGCCTGGGCAGCCAGAGCTACGGCGGCATGAGCGGGCAGCAGAGCTACGGCTCGGGCCAGCCTGCGCAAGGCGTGTACGGCAACACTTACGGCCAGCAGCACGGTGCGCAACATCAGGGCGGGCAGGACTACGGCACCTATGGCCAAGGCGCAGGCGCCTTTGGCGGCAGCCAGGGCTATGGCTCGAGTGGGTACGGCGGTCCGCAAGGCCAGGGCCAACCGGGCTCGATGAGCCATCACGACCATGACTATCAGCAGTGGCGCGAAGAGCAGATGCGCCAGCTGGATAACGAATATCACTCGTGGCGCCAGGACCGCTACAAGAAATTCTCCGATGAATTCAACTCGTGGCGCGCCAGCCGCAGCGGCGGCCAGGGCCAGAACAGCGGAGCGCCGGGCGGCAACTACGCGCAGGGCGGCAGCGGCGTTACCGGCAGCGGCAACTTGTCCGGCTCCAGCGGCACGGGCGGCGCAGGCAGCACCGTGAGCGGCAGCACCGGATCGAGCGGCACGCACGGCAGCAGCAGCGCGGATCACACGGCCAGCACTGGCGCCAGCGGCAGCACCGGCGGCGGCGGTACCGGGGACAAGAGCGGCGGCTCGTCGGCGGGCAAGAAATAGTTTTGCAAGCAAGGGGCGGCGTCACAGGACGCCGCTCTTCATCAACCCAGGAGAAAGTCATGAAAATCAACTCGCTTCGTCTCGCGCCCTTGGTGGCAGCGATGGCGCTTTCGTTCGGCGTCGCCGTGGCCCAGACCAGCGGCGGCAGCGCCGGCTCCAGCAGCGGTGGCAGCACCGGCACCGGGTCATCGATGACCGGCGGGGGTGCGGCGCCGGCCGCGCAGCCCGGCACCGGCACCCGCAATTCGGAAACGAAGAAGGACGACAAGCTGGCGCGCGCCGACCGCAAGTTCATCCAGGAGGCGGCCGAAGGCGGGATGATGGAAGTGGAGGCGGGAAAGCTGGCGGCGAGCAAGGCCAGCGATCCCAACGTGAAGAGCTTCGGTGAGATGCTGGTGAAGGACCACAGCGCGGCCAACAACGAGCTGGTGCAACTGGCGAACAGCAAGAAGGTCGAGTTGCCGGCGGGTCCGTCGCACGGTGAGCGCAAGGACGTCGAGAAGCTCGGCAAGGCGAGCGGCAAGGACTTCGACAAGCAGTTCGCCGCCCTGGGCGTGAAGGACCACGAGAAGGACATCAAGAAGTTCGAGAAGGCGAGCGGCAAGGTCAAGGACCCGGAGCTCAAGGCCTGGATTGACAAGACGCTGCCCACGCTGCGTCAACACCTGGCGATGGCGCAAAAGCTCAAGCAAGGCGGCGATTCCGCAGCGATGGGCAATCGCGGCGCGGGGCCTGGCGGAACCGCGGGCGGCAACGGCGCGAACAAGAGCGGCACCTGAGCGCGAGCTGGGCGCTTGTCCTACGCGGGCGCCCGGCGGCTTCCGACAGGCGAGCTCAGCATTGCTGCCAACATGCCACTGCCTGCCCGCAGTTTCATTGCAGGTGCAGTTCAGGGGAAATCAGATGAGAGGCTTCACCGCTTGCGTGCTGGCTGCAGCGGCAGCCACGTTGTTGGCAGGCATTGCCCGCGCCCAGGTGGCGGGCCCCGCGGTGTTCGCCGCCGCTTCCGCCGCCAATGCAAAAAAGCTGTCGGTGCAACAGCGCGAAGAGTGGCGCTTCCTGAAAGAGGCCGCGGCCGCGAGCCGCTTCGAAAGCGAAGCGTCGCGAGTGGCGCTGGCGAAGTCCAATGACCCGCGCGTGCGGTCCTTCGCGGCCACCCTCATCAAGCATCATGCCGACACCGGTATTGCGCTTCAGCACATGTTGCATGGGCGCGGCATGGCCCCGCCGATGCTCGCCAACGCTCAGCGCAAGACGCTGAACCGGCTGGCCAGGCTCTCGGGCGTGAAGTTCGATCGCGAATACACCGAACAGGTGGGGCTGAAGTACCAGCAGGAAGACGTTCAGGTGTACGAGAAGGCGGCGCTGGTCACGCAGGACCCGGTTCTCAAGGGATGGATCACGCAGACCCTGCCCACGTTGCGCGAACACCTGGCCACCGCGGAGCGGATTGCCGGGCCCGAGACCGCCGCGTCGATCAAGGTGCGCGCGCCGCGCGGTCGCGCGGCGGCGGGGACTATGCAACGCGGCTTGGCACAGCCTGTCGCCGCGCGGGCTAACGAGTCGAATAACCGGTGACGCGCCAGCGGCCATCGGGCTCTCGCACCGTCGTCACCACTTCCTGCACTTCCTTGTTCTCGAACTTGGACAGGAAGATGACCGTCACGTATTCACCCGGCGGGCGGCCCGGCAGCCCGGTCTTGTAAGACATTTCGGCGGGCGTGCGATCGACCAGCGCGCCCAGGCCGTCGCGCACGCCGGGGACGTTATCCATCCAGGTGCCCAGCGGCACCGTGGTGCGGAACGTGGTGCTCGCGGTTTCCCACGAGCGGCCCCAATCGCGCCGATCCAGCAGCACCAGCCAGCCTGCGGCCGCCAGCTTGCCCGCTGCTTCCTTGTCGGCCTGGGCGTCGGCGGGCGTCGAGGCGGCCGGCGCCGCGGGAGCGGCCTCGGCGGGCGGCTGCCCCGGCTTGCTGAGCGTCGGCGCGGCCTTGTCCAGCGGCAACTTCAGCTGCGCGCCGGCGCCGGCGCTGAACAGGACCAGCGCAAAGGCGGTGAGCAGGGAAAGTGAAAACTTCATTCGAACTCCGGACATGCAAAGAGATTTCGAGCAGTCTAGCCTGCGCGAGTTCCTCATCAGCGCGGCGGCCATGCTTTACCCGCGGTTTACCCGAGCACCTGCCTCATGAGCCGCGCCGCGGCCTGGCCTTGATCCTGATAGTTGGTGTTGAAAATGACGTGCACCTTGCGGGCCTTGCGCGCCACCTTCAGTATCTGCGGCTTGAGCGCGGCCAGTTCCTCTTGCGAGTACGCATAGTTGAAGCGGCTCGAGGACGCGGAGCTTTTGACGTTCCACGTCTCCTGGTTGCGGCCGTGCAGCCGTAGCAGCGCAAGCTCGGGATGTGTCACTTCCCACACGCAGGGAACGCAATTGGCGAAGCCTTGCGGCCCATCGACGATGGTGTGCACCACGCCCAGCGCGCGTTCGAAGGCGATCGTCTGGTCCGCGTTCGCCGCATCGAACCAGGTCTGGTTGCGGAACTCCACCGACAGCAGATGGCCTTCCATGCGGCTCACGCACTCCTCGACATGCGAACGGCCTTCGCGATTGCGCAATAACCAGGGCGCGAACTGGAAATGCACGGCCCCGAGTTTGCCGGCCTGGCGCAGCGGCTCCAGCGCCTCGCTGAAGCGCCGCCACAACTCGTCGCGAATCTCGGACGGCACGTCCTTGTAATACAGCATCGCGGGCACGCCGGGCCCGAGAGCCTGCTGAATGTCCTTGTGCAGCACGAGGGGCGAGGTCTGGTGGCCGGTGAACAGGCGGAAGGCCTTGACGTTGAACACGAAGTCATCGGGCGTGCGCTGAGCCCACAACTGCGCGTTGGCGGGCGAGGGCATGCCGTAGTAGCTGGAGTCGACTTCGACGATGGGAAACTGAGTGGCGTAGTAGCGCAGCTTCGCCTCCGCGCTCCTGGCGTCCTTGGGGTAGAAGCGCCCGCAATCGATCAAAGTCTTGTCGGTCCAGGAGGCGGTGCCTATGAGAATGCCGGTCACTGTATTAATATACAGCCGACCGATCGCCCATGCAGTACCCTCCACCGAATTCCAGGCCCGCCGACCCGCTGGGCGAGCTCAATGCGCAGCAGCGCGAAGCCGCCACGCACGGCACCGGCGAGAGCGCGCAAGACACCCGCCCCTTGCTGGTCATCGCGGGTGCAGGCTCGGGCAAGACCAACACACTGGCGCACCGGGTGGCCAATCTCATCCGGCATGGGGCGGATCCGCAACGCATGATGCTGCTCACGTTCAGCCGGCGCGCGGCGCAGGAGATGGAACGGCGTGTCGGCGGCGTGTTGCAGCGCGCCTTGGGCTTGCCCGCCACGCAAACCTTGCCCAGCCTGCCGTGGAGCGGCACCTTCCACAGCATCGGCGCGCGCCTGCTGCGTGAGTACGCAGGCCGCATCGGGCTGGAGGATTCGTTCACCATCCATGACCGCGGCGATGCCGAAGACCTGATGGGCATGGTGCGCCACGACATCGGTCTTTCGGAAACCAGACACCGGTTTCCGCTCAAGGGCACATGTTTGGGGATCTATTCGCGCGTGCTCAACACCCGCGACGCACTGGGGCTGGTGCTGCAGCAAACCTACCCGTGGTGCAACCAGTGGGAGAGCGAGTTGAAGAA
>JAQGMT010000087.1 GCA_028292185.1 Ramlibacter sp.
TGCCTTTGCCGCATGGCTGGCGGCAGCTGCGCCGCCTAGACTGTGCCATGACAGAACCAACCCAGGACCCCTCCTACGCGGCCGCGGTCGCGCAGATCGAAGCCGCAGGCCTGCGCGGCGGCGACCCCTCCAGCAGCCCGCTGGACGAGGCGCGTGCTCAGCAGGATCGCTACTTCGCGTTTCTCAACCAGGATCCTCCGTCGGGCGTGACCACGCGCGATCTGACGATCGATGGTCCGCACGGTCCCATCCCGCTGCGGGTGTACCGCCCCAGCGATGCCCCGGCGGGACCGCTGCCCGCCCTGGTGTTCGCGCGCGGCTCGGGCTGGTGGGCCGGCAGCCTGGACTCGCATGACCGCGTGATGCGTCTGGGTGCGCTCCGCAGCGGCTGTACGGTGGTGGGCGTGGATTACCGGCGCACCCCGGAACACCGGCAGCCGACGCAAGTGCAGGAGTTGCTCGCCACAGTGCGCTGGTTGCGCGCCGAAGGCGAGCGCCATGGAGTGGACGGACAGCGCATCGTGCTGTGGGGCGAATCCGCCGGCGCCACCTTGTCACTGATGGCGGCCGTGCAGTTGCGCAGCGAAGGCGCGTCCATGCCCGCCGCGTTGCTGCTGTTCTATGGCAACTTCGATGGCCCGAAGGCGAACTTGAGGCCGCAGTCGCGCTGGTTCTGGCAGCAGTACCTGGGCGGCGACCTTGCGCATCCCGATCCGTCCGCCATTCCCGCGCTCGCGCGAGTCGATGGCTTGCCACCGACTTGGCTCGGTGTCGGCGAGCTCGATCCGCTGCTGGCGGACACGCTTGCCATGCACGAGCGCATGGCGGCAGCCGGCGTTCGCGTGAGCTTGCGCCGCTATCCCGGCCTGCCGCATGCGTTCATGAACCTGACGCGCTTTTTTCCCGGCGCGATCGACGCATTGGACGAAGCCACCCGTTTCGGGTGTGACGCGCTGGGGATGGAGCCGGCGAACCGAGCAGGGTGACAGGGGCATTCGCCGCCCGCGCGCCCTTCATTCCTTCGGAATTTTCGCGTCGTCCGCGATCCTGGCGAACTTCACCAGGTCTTCTTGAATGATCTGGGCCATCTTTTCGGGAGTGCCCCCAGCGATGTTCAAGCCCAGCTCGCGCGCACGCTGCTGCAGCTGCGGCTGTCGCAAAGCCTCGTTCGCCGCGGCGTTCAGCTTTGCGACGATGGCCGGCGGGGTGGCGCCCGGCGCGGCAAGTCCCTGGTTGATCGGCAGGTTGAAGCCGGGCACGCCCGCCTGGTCGAAGGTCGGCACGCCGGGAAAATTGGGGTCCGGCTGCAAGCCGGTGGTGCCATATGCGCGCAGTTTTCCCGCGGCGATCAAGGGTTTGGCATTGCCGTCGCCGTAGATGCAGTTGACATGCCCGGCCAGGACATCCTGCAGCGCCGGGCCGCCGCCCTTGTAGTGCACATGAAGGATGTTCACGCCCGCCATCGAATTGAACAGGGCGCCCGCGAAGTCGTGGCCCGACCCGGGGCCCGCGGTCGCGTTGGTGAGCTTGCCCGGATTGTTCTTGGCGTAGGCAATCAGCTCGCGCAGGTTGTTCGCGGGTACCGAAGGATGGCACACGAAGATATTCGGGTACCAGAAGAGCGGCGCCACCGGAGCGAAATCCTTGACCGGATCGAAGGGCAGCGACTTGGACATGGCCGGCATCGAGCCGTGCGTGATCGAGTTCACGTAGAGCAATGTGTAGCCGTCGGGCGCAGCGCTGGCGACGTGCTGCACGCCGATGCGCGTACCGGCCCCGCCCCGGTTATCCACCAAGACCTGCTGTCCCAGGATGGCCGACATGCGCTCAGCGACGAGGCGCGCCGCGGTGTCGGTGATCGCACCGGGCGCATACGGCACCACCAGCCGGATCGGCTTGTTCGGGAACCCGGCGGCCGGGTCTTGGGCCATGGCGGGCAAGCAGGCGCAAGACAGGACGACGAGGGCCGCCGCGAACGCGCGGCGAGTGATGCGATGCTTCATGAAGGTGATGTTGGGTTGGTTGCGCAGGGGGGAGCCCGGAGCCCGGCTGCGATGAAAGGGATCAGGAATTTGCCCGCGTCGTGCACCAGGGCCCGTGGCAATTCCACGCCCATCTTCTGCGCGAGCGAGTCGACGCGGCCCGCCTCCGCACGCGTGTACACCATGGCGCCATAAAGAAAGATCAGGCGCATGAAGAACTCTTCCGATGAAAGATGCGAACAGGCATTGCGCAGGCTGCGCACGAACTTCAGCGCGGCCTCGTCATGGATCTGCGCGATCACCATCCGCACCTCCGGCGTCGGATCGGTGGCCAGCCGGCCGGACAAGCGCAAGAAGTGCAGCTCGTCATCGAGGTCGGCCCGGGACAGGCTGAGCGCCGGCACCAGAAAGGCATGCAGCAGTTCTTCCATGGGTGGATGACCGCCGGGATGCTGCGCTTCGAGCCGGGTGAGCAGGCGCATGCGCTCGTGCGCGACGCCGGCGCCCCAGCGCTGGAAGATTGCCAGCAGCAACTGCGCCTTGGTGCCGAAGTGATAGTTCAGCAAGGCCAGGTTCACCCCGGCTTCGATGCAGATTTTGCGCAGCGACACGCCGTTGTACCCGTTCTCGGCCATCAGGCGCAGCGCCGCCCGCAGGATTCCTTCGCTGGTGCTTGCACCGCGCTGCTGCCGCGGCAGTCCTTCGGGCTGCGCGGCGGCAGGGGGCATGGAATCTTCGGCGTTGGCCATCGAGCGCGGTTGACCTTCAGGACGGATTATTCTAGACTCGCGCCCAATTAATTAATCGCTTATTCAAAAGCTAACTGGACTGTAAATGACGTCTGTTGCGACCAAAAGTCAGGAAAAACCCGTGCTGGCGCGCTTTGGTGAGCTTGTCCCCTACCAATCGCAGCATGCGGAAAACGGCGTGCCGCGCGAAGTGATGGAGTACCTCGCGGCCAACAAGGTGTTCCCCGTGGTCGCTCCCGCCGGGCTGGTGGGCCGCAATGCGCTGGCGCCGGTGAAGGGATGGCCGGGCCTTTGCATCACCATCGCGCAGTGCACGCCGCGGCAAGGGCCGGTCGCCCATAACCACACGGCCACGCTCGAGACTTTCTTTTGCCTCGACGGGCGTTTCGACATCGTGTGGGGCAACCAACTCGAGCACCGGGTGACGCTCGAACCCGGCGACCTGTGTTCCGTGCCGCCCGGCATGTATCGCGCCTTCCGCAATCTCACCGACAGCGAAGCGCGCCTGCTGGTGCTGATCCAGGGCGACCAGAACATGAGCGACAAGATCGAGATGCCGCGCGCCATCGGGGAAGAAGTGCGCCAGAAACATGGCGACAAGGTCATGGAGCTGTTGGCCGCGATCAATATGCGGTTCCAGGGCGGCGACACGCCGGAGTTCACGCCCGCGCAGATGCAGCAGCGGGTGGCCCGCCAAGCCGGCCTGAAAGCGCAGGCGACCTCGGACAAGGAGACGGTCTACCCGATCATGGCGCCGAAATCGGCCGATCGCAGCGCGCCGGTGGAGGCTTGGCCCGGCATGTCGGTGGCCATGCTGTCAAGCAAGCCCGGTGAGGCCAGCACCGCCAAGGTGGACGACAGCCACTGCCAGTGGCTGATCAACGTGGGCGGACAGGAATGTGAAGTTAGCTTCGGCTCCGAGCGCGCGGCGCTGGGCCGCTTCGACATGATCCGGGTCGAGCCGGGCACAACGCGTACTGTCCGCAACCTGTCCAGCGAGCCGGCGCGCCTGCTGCTGGTGACACAGGGCAAGGAAACCATCGTCGCGAATCAGGGATAGGCGATGCACAAACGCAAGTTCTTCGCGCGATGCGTCGCGTTGGCGGCGCTTGTCGCCGCAGCCGCATTGCCCGCGGCGGCTCAGTCCTATCCCACAAAGCCGATCCGGCTGGTAGTGCCTTATGCGCCCGGGGCCATCACCGACATCGGTGCGCGGCTGATCGCCGAGCGCATGTCGGTGATTCTCGGGCAGCAAGTGCTGGTGGACAACCGCGGCGGAGCCGGAACGCGAATCGGCATGCAGCAGGTCATCGCAGCGGCGCCTGACGGCTACACGCTGCTGTTCGCCAATTCCGTGACGCACGGCTCCATGCCGGCGCTTTCCAAGTCGCTCGCATTCGATCCGATCAGGGATCTGGTGCCCGTCGTACCCGTGTTCAGCTACACCTCCATCCTGGTCTGCCATCCGTCGGTGACTGCCAATACGGTTCAAGAACTCATTGCCTACGCCAAGAAGAATCCGGGCAAGCTGACCAACGCCACGGCCGGGCCGGGCACCGGTCACGACTTGATGGGCGGCCTGTTCAATTCCCTGGCGGGCGTCGACCTCCTGCACGTCCACTACAAGGGCGCCGGCCCGGCGTTGCAGGACGTGCTCGGCGGTACCGCCGACTGCATCTACGGCGGCGGCGACGTGAAGCAGTACGTGCAGAGCGGCAAGCTCAAGGCGTTCGCCACCAGCGGCACCACGCGCGACCCGGACTTCCCCAACGTGCCCACCATGGAGGAAGCCGGCGTGAAGGGCTTCAATGTGTCCTGGTGGCAAGGCCTCGCGGCCCCGGTGGGTACGCCCCCTGCCGTCATTGCCAAACTGAATGCCGCGGCGAACGAGGCCCTGAAAGATCCGCAACTGCTGAAACGCGCCAGCGGTTTGAGCCTGAGGCCGGTGGGCGGCTCGCCGGCCGACCTGGGCCGGATGATGCGCGAGGACATGGCCAAGTTTGCGAAGATCGTCAAGGACGCAAACATCCCGCTGCAGGATTGACGCAGGCGAATCGCCAATGCGTATCTTGATCTACGGCGCCGGCGCCATCGGCGGTTACCTCGGCGCGTTGCTGGCTGACGCCGGCATGGACGTCACGCTGGTGGCACGCGGCGCGCAATACCGTGCGTTGTCCAGCCAAGGCCTGTCCGTGCAATGGGAAGGCGGACGAGCCCTGCAGCGAATGGTTCCGACCATCCAACCGGGCGAGGTACCGGGTCGCTACGATCTCGTATTCGTGACACTGAAGGCAACGCAGCTCGCGGCTGCCGCGAACGACATCGCGGGCTCGCTGGCCGCGCAAGGCAGCCTGGTCATGATCCAGAACGGCTTGCCTTGGTGGTACTTCGAGCGCGGGAATTCTCGTCAGCCGGACGCGCCTCTTTCCAGCCTGGACCCCGAGCGCGCGCTGTCACGAAGCTTCGACCTCGACCGGGTGGTCGGCGCCGTGATCTACAAACCCGTGATGACCAAGGCGCCGGGCCAGCTGTTTGTTCCGCAGGCCGCCGACAACGAACTGATCGTCGGGGAGATCGATGATCGCGACAGCGAGCGGTGCCGCGAGATCGCGGCGGTCATGAGCGCGGCCGGCTTGCCGACCCGGGTGACGCTGGACATCCGGCGGCAGAAGTGGCGCAAGCTGATGATCAACCTGGTATGGAATCCTTTGTGCGCGTTGACCCAGTCGCCGTCGGGCGCCATTGCTGCATCGCCCGCCGGTGCGGAACTGGCCCACACCATGATGCTTGAGGGCCTGGCTGTGGCGAGGTCGGTGGGAGTCGAGCTTGAGTTCGATCCGGCGGCGGAACTGCGCCGCGTCGCCGGCAACTTCAGGCAGCAGCCCTCGATGCTGCAGGACGTGCGGGCGGGCAGGCCGCTGGAGTGGGAGGCGATCCTCCAGTCGGTGATCGACATCGCGGGCAGCACGGGCGTTGCGGTCCCCGCGCTGAAAAACATTGCCGCGTGCATCAGCCTGCTCGATTCGCGGATCCGGGCCGACCGGGTCGCGATCGTGCCAACGCCCGTGGCACAAAGGGCCGCCGCATGAAGTGGACCAGCGATACACAAGACGCGCAGATGCGCAAGCGCGAGTTCCTGCTCGACGTGGCGGACAGGCGCGTGCCCGGGGTCATCTGGACGCCCGCCACGCCCGGCAAGGGCGAACGGCGGCCCGTGGTGCTAGTGGGCCATGGCGGCTCGCAGCACAAGCAGGCCGACGCGGTGCTGGATGTGGCTCGGCCGCTCGTGCAGCAGCACGGATTCGCGGTGGCCGCCATTGACGGACCGGTGCATGGGGCCCGCCGCCCGGACGGCGGCGCCGATGCGGCCAAGGTGATCGGCGAATTCAGGTCGCTATGGAACGAAGACCCGCGGATGGATGAAATGGTCGCCGACTGGCGCGCGGCACTCGATGCCCTGCTCGCACAGCCGGACATCGATGCGGGTGCGGTCGGTTGGTTCGGGCTGTCGATGGGAACGGCTTACGGCGTGCCGCTGTGTGCCGCCGAGCCGCGCATCCGCGCGGCGTTGCTCGGCATGTGGGGCACGAGCCACGCGCACGGCGAACGGCTGCTGGCCGACGCGGCAAAGATTGTTTGCCCGGTGCTGTTCCAGCGCAAGCTGGGGGACGAGCGCTTCACACCGCAGGGGCAGGAAGCGCTGTTCGGCGCGCTGCGCAGCGGCGCGAAGGAAATCCGCGTGTACGACGGCGGACACGTGAATCCCGCCGGCCGGCAACTGGACGACGGACTCGAATTCCTGGTGCGGCATTTGACAGGGAAGGCGCAATGAAAGCGATCCAGATCAGCGAAACGGGCGGCCCCGAAGTGTTGCGGTATGTCGACCTGCCGACGCCGCAGCCGGGCCCGACCGAGGTATTGGTGAAGGCGCATGCCATCGGGGTGGGGATGCCCGACGTGCTGGTGCGCACCGGCGCTTATGCGTGGATGCCGCCGATGCCCGCGATCCCCGGGATCGAAATGTCGGGCCGCGTGGTCGCCGCCGGCGCGCAGGTGCGCTCGCTGAAAATCGGTGACCCCGTTTTCGTCTCGGCGCGTGAACTCGCCTTTCGCGGCAGCTGCTACGCGCAATACCTTTGCGCGGACGCGGATTCGGTTTACCCGCTGCCGCAGGGGGTCGACCTGGATGCAGCGGCGTGCCTGTCGAATTACCAGGTCGCGTGGCACCTCCTGTACAGCGCGACCAATGGCTATCGTTATGACTCGGTGCTGGTGTGGGCCGCTGCCGGCGGCGTCGGCACCGCGTTGGTTCAACTGGCCCGGCTTGCGGGCAAACGCGTCATCGCCCTGGCCAGCAGTCCAGCCAAGTGCCGGTTCACGGTGGAGCAAGGCGCGGACCACTGCATCAACTACAAGACGGGGGACGTCGGCGCCGAAATCGCTGCGATCACCGGCGGGCGAGGTATCGACCTCGTGCTCGATCCCGTGGGTGGTCCCAACTTCAGCCGCAATTTCGACTACGCAGCGCCGCTGGGCTTGGTGGTGAACTACGGTTTGCTGGAAGGGCGCGCCGATCCTTCGTACGCGCAGGCGATGCAACGCCGGTTCGGCGATTCGCTGGGCTTTCGCTTTTTCTCGATGCATGTCTTCGACAAGCTGCCCGAGCGCCGGCGCGCCGCCATGGTGGAATTGCTGCCGCTGCTCGCGCAAGGAAAGATCAGGCCGGTGATCTTCGATCGCATTCCGCTTCAAGAGGCCCGACGCGCGCACGCGCTGTTCGACACCGGTGAGGTGATGGGCAAGCTGTTGCTCAAGCCTTGAGGCAAGCCCGAGCGGGGCGCTCAGCGCGTCGGCCGTTCGGTGGGGCCTTCCTCAACGGCTTGCCAGTGCTGCGTGAACGCATTGAACACGTCCGCCGCCATCGCGTTCCGGGCACGCGCGCTGCGACACACCAGCAGCTGACGTTGCGCCCAGCTCTCGGCCAACGGAAGCACCGCGAGTCCCTCGCCATAGCCGAGCCGGTGCAACAACGCGCGGGGCAACACGCTGACGCCCCAGCCGCTGGCCACCAATTCCAGAACCCCTTGCGCGGACGGGATGCTCGCCCTCACCTTCAGCGGCATGCCCGCCTCGCACGCTTGCATGATCAGGTGCGTGTGCAGTGCGCTGTCTTCACCCCATCCCACCCAGTCGTAGGGCAGCGCCTCTTCAAAGCCAATCGCCTCATGCCCGGCGAGCGGATGATCCGCTGAAGCCACCAGCACCAGCGGGTCGCAGCCAAGCCGCTGCGTCAAGAGGCCGTCCGTATTGACGGCGTCCGTCACCAGGCCCACGTCGGCGGCGCCCGCATGCAGCGCGTGCACGGTGACCTCGCTGCTGCTTTCGCGCAGGCAGACGCGCAGCCCCGCATGGGCGCCAAGCACCTGATCGAGCACGCGCGCCAAGGGCCGCGACATCGCCGAACTGTTGGCGAGCACGATGGCCTGCGCGATTTCGGATGAACGCGAGGGTGCGACTTCGCGCCTGGCAAGGTCCAGTTGATGGACGAGCAGGCGCGCGTGCCGCGCCAGCGCTTCGCCCGCAGGCGTGGGCACGACGCCGCGGGCATGCCGGCGCAGCAGCGGACTGCCGACGCTCGCCTCCAGCGTCCGGATCCGCGCGCTCACCGCCGCCAGGGTGAGGTGCGAGCGATTCGCCGCCTGGGTCATGCTGCCCGTCTCGCACGCTTGGAGAAAAACCCGCAGATCTGTCCAGTCGAACCGCATCCGGGGATTATGAAGAGCCCGGCCGGGGCGACCCTCAACCAATCATTGATGGTGCGCGGGCCGGGGCTCGCGCACAGTGGCAGCATGTTCCATGGGGCCTGGCGCGACTTCATCCTGGTGTGCCTGATCTTCTTCGGCGCGGGCGCCGTCAAGGGTGTCCTGGGGATGGGATTGCCGACGATGGCGATCGGCTTGCTGGGTCTGATGATGCCGGTGGCGAGTGCGGCCAGCCTGCTGACAATTCCCTCCCTGCTCACAAATGTCTGGCAAGCGGCCATTGGTCCCGGCTTGATGCGCGTGCTCCGGTGCCTGTGGCCAATGCAGATCGGCATTGGGCTCGGGGTGGCGCTGGCGCCTGCGCTGTTTCCGGTGCCTGACGAAGGGCTCGCGCGGCGCTTGCTCGGCGCCTGCCTGGTCGCGTACGGCTGCTTGGGCCTGATGGGTTGGCGGCCGCCAAGGCCATCGCGAAAGTGGGACAAGATGCTGGCACTGATCACGGGTGTTTCGACCGGGATCATCACCGGACTCACCGGCGTTTTCGTCTTGCCCGCGGTCTTGTATCTGCAGTCGCTGGAGCTGAAAAAGGATGCGATGGCGCAAGCACTGGGACTGTCCTTCACGACTGCGACCGCAGCGCTGGCTTTGATGCTCGCCATTCAAGGACACCTGACGCTGGGCAACTCGGCGGGTTCAGCCTTGATGGTTGCGCCGGCTGTGCTCGGGATGGCGCTGGGACAATTCATCCGCGGCGCGATGAGCGAGGACTTGGTGCGCCGCTGCTTCTTCACCGGCGCGCTGCTGCTGGGCGGCTGGCTGCTGCTGCGCTAGCGAGCGCCGAGGCAGCGCTCGCGGATGATGTCCGCATACAGCGCTTGCGCCTGCACGATGCGGTCCACGCGGCAGTACTCGTCGGTCTGGTGTGCCATCGCCGCCTCGCCCGGCCCAAGAATGATCGTGGGCGGCCCGCCGAGCGCGGGTCGCAGTGCGGCCGCATCGGTGAAATAGGAAATCGTCGCGGGCTCGGCGCGTTCGCCGGTATGCTTTTCGCACAGCGAGTACACATGTTGCACCCACCCGTCCTCGGGCTGCGTGTAGACGCTCTCCACGTCCAGTAATTTTCTGAGCCCGATGTGCGGGCCCAGCGCCTGGCAGACACAGCGCATCACTTGCTCGTGGTCCTGGCCCGCGATGGTGCGGATGTCGATGTCCAGGTGCGCGGCATCGGGCACCGAATTGATGTTCAGGCCGCCGCGCACCGTGCCCACGTTCAAGGTCGAGGCGCCCATGAGCGGATGCGGGGCAACGCCCAGATCGAGCTGCTCGAGGGCGAGCGCCGCGCGCGCGATCTTGTAGATGGCGTTGTCGCCGCTTTGCGGCATCGATCCGTGCGCGGTCTTGCCGGTGGCGGTGGCGGCGAGCCAGAACGCGCCCTTGTGGCCGACCAAGGGCCGGTTGCCCGTGGGCTCGCCCACCAGCAACGCATCAGCCGAACCGAGCTGCGCGCGCGCCGCGGCATCGCCGGTGAGATGAAATGCGCCTTCGCAGCCCGTTTCTTCGCCAGCCGTGAGCACCATGCTCAGGCCTCGCCCGTCGCGCATCATCGGCGCGAGCGAAACGGCCGCTACGACGAACGCCGCCACGCCGGCCTTCATGTCGCTCGCGCCGCGGCCGAACAGTTTGCCTTCGACGATGTCG
>JAQGMT010000089.1 GCA_028292185.1 Ramlibacter sp.
GCCAGGACGCCGTCGACGCCGTCGAGCGACGTGCCGGACATGAGGCCAATGTACAGGGCGGGCATGCGACGATGTTACTGCTGGGAGCAGCTGCGCTGCCGTCCCGCGCCAAGCAGGTCAGTTGGCGCTCGCGAGGGCGGCAGGCCTGGAACCCGCCGCAGCGAGTTGGGCCCGCATCGAGCGCGCGAGCCGGTCGAAGTCCGGTTTGGCTTGCGCCGACAGCGGCAGCGCGCCGCTGTTCTTGGCCATCTCGACCGGGTCGTGATGCACGCCATTGACGCGGAATTCGAAGTGAAGGTGCGGGCCCGTGGCCCAGCCGGTGGCGCCGACGGCGCCAAGATGCTGGCCTTGGCTCACCGATTGTCCCGGCTGCACGTCGATGCGGCTCAGGTGGGCATAGAGCGTCTGGTCCGCGTTGTTGTGCTTGATGATCACAACGTTGCCGAAACCGTTTTGCTGTCCTGCGAATTCCACCGTGCCGTCACCGACGGTGCGCACCGGCGTGCCCGTATCGGCGCCGTAGTCGACCCCGAGGTGGGCTTTCCAGCGGTGCAGGATCGGGTGGAAGCGGGAAGCAAAGCCGCTGGTGACGCGCGAGAACTCCATCGGCGAAGCGAGGTACGACGTGTCCAGGCTCTTTCCGTCGAGGGTGTAGTAGCCGCCCTTGTGACCGGGCTCCTGGAACCACATGGCCTCGTGCATCGTGCCCTTGTTGACGAACTCGGCCGAGAGGATCCGGCCGGTGCGCATCGGCTCGCCGTCGGCCTCGAGCGCTTCATAGACCACGTTGAAGCGGTCGCCCGACTGCAATTCATGATGAAAGTCGATGTCGGTCGAAAAAATCTCGACCAGCTTGCCGACCACGCCGTCGGGAATGCGGGCTTCGTCGGCCGCCGCGAACAAGGAAGTGTGCACGGTGGCACTGCCCATGCGAGTGGCGGCTGCCAGCGGCGCGGTCTCTACCCGGGTGCTGAACCCACCCTGGGTATTGCGTTCGATGACCAGCCGCTTGAAGGTGCCGTCGTCCTTTGCGGAGACCCAGCGCGCACTGAGCTTCTGCAGTTGTTGCGACTCGCTGGCCTCCACCGTGACGTTGCGCCCCGCGCGCCCGAGCAACTGGGCACGCACGGTGGCGTCCTTGCGAAGATACAAGACGGCCTGGAGATCATCCACGCCCAGGCGCGCGAGCAGTGAATCGACTGTGTCGCTGGCGCGCGTGAGCTCGGAGCGGAACAAGTTGAAGCTGAAGACATCGAGGGCTTGCAGCTGGTCGTGCACGGGCAGGGGCTGCACCGCCTCGAGCACCTGACGCACGGGAATGGTGGACGGGTCCGGGTCGAGCGAGGCCACCGCGAATGCCGCACCGCCGCCGCCCAGCATCAAGGCCGCCAGGAGCGCGGTGACGTGTTTCGGGTGATGTTCGAGGGCATGCGCTGCGCGCGCAAAGAGCTGTTCTCCGGCGGCCACCAAACTGTTTTTCAATGCTGGATCCTTAAAAATGCAGCTACCTTGTCCTACAGCGAATCAAGGCCGACTCCCACCGTTACACCGAGAGATCGAGGAGCGAAAAAATACGCGAACTAGAATCGTTAACCCGGAAAACTGGCGCGAGTATAGCCACGGCGGCCAGCGCGACCTAGGAAAAATCGTTATGAATCAAGCACTTGTTACAAAATTTCCGGTTACCGATCGTGTGAAGGAGGCGCTGGCTATCAGTCTGCGGGGCGCGCAGGAGTTGATTCCGGAAGCGGAATGGGTCCAAAAACTGGCGAAATCAGCCGCTTTGCAGTCGCCGCTGCGTATCAAGCTGGGCCTTGATCCTACAGCGCCTGACATCCACGTCGGACACACAGTGGTGCTGAACAAGATGAGGCAACTGCAAGACCTCGGGCATCAGGTGATCTTCCTGATTGGCGACTTCACTTCGATGATAGGCGACCCGTCGGGCCGCAACACGACGCGCCCCCCGCTGACGGCCGAGCAGATCAAGGCGAATGCCGAAACCTACTACAAGCAGGCCAGCTTGGTGCTCGATCCGCAAAAGACCGAAATCCGCTACAACAGCGAGTGGAGCGACCCCTTGGGCGCGCGCGGCATGATCCAGCTGGCGGCAAAGTACACGGTGGCGCGGATGATGGAGCGCGACGACTTCAACCAGCGCTTCAAGGATGGGCGCTCCATCTCCGTGCATGAATTTCTCTATCCGTTGATGCAAGGCTACGACTCGGTCGCGCTCAAGAGCGACCTGGAACTCGGCGGCACCGACCAGAAGTTCAACCTGCTGATGGGACGCCACCTGCAGCAGGAATGGGGACAGGAGCCGCAGTGCATTCTCACCATGCCGCTGCTCGAGGGCCTGGACGGCGTGGACAAGATGTCCAAGAGCAAGAACAACTACATCGGCATCAACGAGGACGCCAACACCATGTTCGCCAAGGTGATGTCGATCTCGGACGTATTGATGTGGCGCTGGTACACGCTGCTGAGTTTTCGCAGCGAGGCGGAGATTGCTGCGCTCAAACACGAAGTGGAGGGCGGCCGCAACCCGCGCGACGCTAAGGTGATGCTGGCCAAGGAGATCACGGCGCGCTTCCACAGTGCGCAAGCGGCGGACGCCGCAGAGCAGGACTTCGTCAACCGCAGCAAGGGCGGCATCCCCGAAATGATCGAGGAGGTCCGGCTCGGCGGCGCCCCGCTTGGTATCGGCCAGCTCCTCAAGCAGGCCGGCCTTGCGCCGTCCGGCAGCGAAGCCAATCGCCTGATCGACGGCGGCGGCGTGCGCATCGACTCGGTCGCCATCAGCGACAAGGGGCTCAAGCTGGAAGCCGGCACGTATGTATTGCAGGTAGGCAAGCGCAAGTTTGCGCGGGTCACACTGGCGTGACCTCCGCGATGGCGCGCCTGTCCAGGGTCGAGGATCTTTCCCCGCAGTTGCTGCTGCGGGTCTCCATCGGCGTGGCGGTGCTCACCATCGTGCTGAAGAGCCTGGCGTGGTGGATCACCGACTCGGTCGGCCTGCTGTCGGACGCGATGGAGTCGTTCGTCAACCTCGCAAGTGCGGTCTTCGCGCTGGTGATGGTGATCATCGCCAGGCGGCCTGCCGACGCCGAGCATCCTTACGGCCACCACAAGGCCGAATACTTTTCCTCCGGGTTCGAGGGATTGCTGATCATGGTGGCGGCGCTGGGGATCATCCTGGCCGCGACCCAGCGCATCCTGCACCCGCAAGCGATCGAGCAACTGGGCTGGGGCCTTGCGCTGTCCGTGCTGAGTTCCGCCATCAATGCCGCGCTCGCCTGGGCCATGTTGCGGTCGGGCCGCAAACATCGATCGATCGCGCTCGAAGGCGACGCGCGCCACCTGATCACCGACGTCTGGACTTCCGCGGGCGTGGTCGTCGGAATCACCTTGGTCGCAGTCACCGAATGGCAGTGGCTGGACCCGGCGGTGGCGATCGGCGTTGCGCTGAACATCCTGCGCGAGGGTGCGGCGCTGATGTGGAAGTCCTCGCAAGGCCTGATGGACGAGGCGCTGGAGGCGGACGTCATGCAAGAAATCGAGAAGACCCTTGCGGGCTTCCAGCACAGCACCATCCGCTTCGATCACATTTCCAGCCGCCGCTCCGGCCAGCGCCGGTTCGTCGACCTGCACATGCACATGCCGGCAAGCTGGTCGCTGGGACGCGCGGCGGCGGTGCGCGGTTCGGTCGAGCAGGCACTGATGAGCGCGGTGCCCGGCTTGCGCGCCACCATCCAGCTGTTGCCGAACGACGTCGAGGCGCACTTCGACGACGAGAAAGACCTGATTTGATCAGCGTGCTGCAGCGAGTGAGCGAAGCCCGGGTGGTCGTCGGCGGCGAAACCATCGGCCAGATCGGCGCCGGCCTGCTGGTGCTGGTCTGCGCCGAGCACGGCGACAGCGAGGCCCAGGCCGACAAGCTGCTGGCGAAGTTGCTGAAGCTGCGCATTTTCAGCGATGACGCCGGCAAGATGAATCGCAGCGTGCAGGACATCGGCGGCGGCTTGCTGCTGGTGAGCCAGTTCACGCTGGCGGCGGATACCGCCGGCGGGAATCGACCGAGTTTCACCAATGCGGCTCCTGCCGATCAAGGGCGCCGCCTCTATGAGTACTTCGTGAACCAGGCCCGCGCCGCCCACCCGCTGGTGCAGACCGGCGAGTTCGGCGCCGACATGAAGGTGCACCTGGTGAACGACGGCCCGGTGACGATCCCGCTGCGCGTTCAATAGGGGTTGGGCAATCCCAGCGCACCCAGCAGCAGGATCTCCAGCGCCTCCATCTCCAGGGCGTCGCGCTCGGCGCCCTCATGGTCCCATCCTTGTGCGTGCAAGGTGCCATGCACCAGCAGGTGTGCGTAGTGGGCCCGCAAGGGCTTGCGCTGCTCCCGCGCTTCCTTTTCGACGACCGGTGCGCACAGCACCAGGTCGGCCATGAGCACGGGCTCACCGGCATAGTCGAAGGTCAGCACGTTGGTGGCGTAGTCCTTGCCGCGATATTGGAGATTGAGCGCGCGGCCCTCTTCCTCGCCGACCACGCGCACCGCGATCACGGCAGGGCGTTGCAGTGCATGGCCGATCCAGCGAGCCACATCGCTTTTCCTCAGAACCGCGCGGTGCTTGGCCGCGCCGACAAAGCGGCCGAATTGCAAGGTGAGGTCCAGCGGTGACGCGCGCAGCTGCGCGGGACGCGGCGCAACTTGCACCGCTTCCTTACTTCGCATTGCTCTTGCCCGCGGCATCGTAGGCGTCCACGATGCGCGCCACCAGCGGATGGCGCACCACGTCGGCGCTGGTGAAGCGCGTATGCGCGATGCCATTCACCCGCTTCAGGATGCGCTCGGCTTCGACCAGCCCCGACAGGTGGCCCTTGGGCAGGTCGATCTGGCTGATGTCGCCGGTGATCACGGCCTTGGCGCCGAAGCCGATGCGTGTGAGGAACATCTTCATCTGCTCGGGCGTCGTGTTCTGCGCCTCGTCCAGGATCACGAAGGCGTTGTTCAAGGTGCGCCCCCGCATGAATGCCAAGGGCGCGATTTCCAGCGCCTGGCGCTCGAAGGCCTTGGTCACCTTCTCCAGACCCATCAACTCATACAGCGCGTCGTACAGCGGCCGCAAATAGGGATCGACCTTCTGCGAGAGGTCGCCGGGCAGGAAACCGAGTTTCTCGCCCGCTTCGACCGCGGGGCGCGTCAGCACGATGCGCTGAACGGCGCTGCGCTCCAGCGCATCGACCGCGCAGGCCACCGCGAGATAGGTCTTGCCGGTGCCGGCCGGGCCGATGCCGAAGGTGATGTCGTGATGCGCGATGTTGTCCAGGTACACGCTCTGGTTCGGTGTGCGCGCGCGCAGGTCGGTGCGGCGTGTGTGCAGCACCTGCGCCCCGTCTTCGTCTTCCGACATGCTCGTATCGGAGGCCACCATCAGCTGCACCTTGTCGGGCGAGATCGGACGCCCCGCCATTTCCCACAGCGCCTGCAGAACCTCCATGGCCTGTTGCGCCTTGGCCTTGGGGCCCTCCACCTTGAACTGCTCGTTGCGGTGCTGGATGCGCACCTGCAATGCGGTTTCGATGGTGCGCAGATGTTCGTCCGTCGGCCCGCACAGGTGCGACAAGCGACTGTTGCTGGGCGGGGCGAAGGCGTGTTTGAGAATCAAGCGGTGATAATCCCGAGGATGAGCAGCGGCCCACGGGCCGGGGACCCCCATGATAGGCAAATTGACAGGAACGCTGGGCGACAAGAACCCGCCGCAAGTGCTGGTGGACTGCAACGGCGTGGGCTACGAGGTGGATGTGCCGATGAGCACCTTCTACAACCTGCCCGGCGTCGGCGAAAAGGTGTCGCTGTTGACTCACTTCGTCGTGCGCGAGGATGCGCAGATCCTGTACGGATTCGGCTCCAGCGCCGAGCGCGCAGCGTTCCGCCTGCTGATCAAGATTTCGGGCGTCGGTCCGCGCACCGCGCTCTCGGTGCTCAGCGGGATGAGCGTTGCCGACATCGCACAAGCGGTGACGGTGCAGGACGCCGGCCGGCTGGTCAAAGTGCCGGGCATCGGCAAGAAGACGGCCGAGCGCCTGCTGCTGGAACTCAAGGGCAAATTCGGCGCCGACTTGGGGCTGCAAGCGGCCGGCGCCAGCAGCGACGCGCAGAGCGACATCCTTCAGGCGCTCGTCGCGCTCGGCTACAGCGACAAGGAAGCCGCGGTGTCGCTCAAGGCGCTGCCCAAGGACGTGGGCGTGAGTGATGGCATCAAGCTCGCGTTGAAGGCCTTGGCAAAATGACCGCGAACAAGGGCTGACGTGAGCATCCAGACCGACGACTTCGAACTGCCTCCGCCGATTCGCGTGGTGTCCGGTGCGCCCGCGTCGCCCAACGAGGAAGCGATCGAGCGGGCGCTGCGTCCCAAGCTGCTGCAGGAGTACGTCGGGCAGGCCAAGACGCGCGAGCAACTGGAGATTTTCATCGGCGCCGCCAGGATGCGCGGCGAGGCGATGGACCATGTGCTGCTGTTCGGCCCGCCGGGCCTGGGCAAGACCACGCTGTCGCACATCATCGCGCACGAGTTGGGCGTGAACCTGCGCCAGACGTCCGGGCCGGTGCTGGAAAAACCGAAGGACCTGGCGGCGCTCTTGACCAATCTCGAGAAGAACGACGTGCTCTTCATCGACGAGATCCATCGGCTGTCGCCGGTGGTCGAGGAAATCCTCTATCCGGCGCTGGAGGACTACCAGATCGACATCATGATCGGCGAAGGCCCGGCCGCGCGCTCGATCAAGCTGGACCTGCAGCCGTTCACGCTGGTGGGGGCGACCACGCGCGCCGGAATGCTGACGAACCCGCTGCGAGATCGCTTCGGCATCGTGGCCCGGCTGGAGTTCTACACCGCCGAAGAACTGGGGCGCATCGTCACGCGCAGCGCGGGCCTGCTCAAGGTGCCGATGGACGAGCAGGGCGGCAGGGAGATCGCCCAGCGCTCACGCGGCACGCCACGCATCGCCAACCGGCTGCTGCGCCGCGTGCGCGACTACGCCGACGTGAAGGGGACGGGACACATCACAAAGGAGATCGCGCACAAGGCGCTGGCGATGCTCGACGTCGATCCGCAGGGCTTCGACGTGATGGACCGCAAGCTCCTCGAATGTGTGATCCATCGCTTCGACGGCGGGCCGGTCGGCCTGGACAACATCGCCGCCAGCATCGGCGAAGAGCGCGACACCATCGAGGACGTGATCGAGCCTTATCTGATTCAGCAAGGCTATCTGCAGCGCACGCCGCGAGGGCGCATCGCGACACTGGCGGCGTTCCGTCACCTGGGCGTCACACCGCCAAAAAGCGCGGGCGAGTTGTTCGCCGACTAGGTCAACGCGCCTCGGGCGTCGACCTTGATGATGCGCTCCACCGTGCCGGTGCGCAGTCCGCCGCTCACGCCGATCATGTAATCGTGCAGGTTCACGGTGGGGTCGCAATGGCCGGGGATCAGCCAGAGCATGCGGCCGATCGCCGGGAGGCGATGGCCGGTGCCGGCCGGGCGCAGCACACCGTGTTCGTCACCGCCATTGAAGTATTCGAGTTCGCTCTCCGGGTCGGGCGCCACGACCTTCGGCAGGCCGGAATCGATCGCGTGGCTCTTGTGGCCGGCGTCGCAAACCGCGTGGTTCATGTGCGAGCTGATGACTTGCGTCTTGACGAACAACGCATGCTCGAACTGGGGCTGCGCGGGGTCACGATCGTTGCCGGCGTAGTCGGCGTCCATGAACATGAACGAACCCGCCTGCACTTCGCCGAACACCCCGCTGGACGCCTCGCACACGAGGGTGCCGGTGCCGGCGCCCGTGACGAGCTCCACCGGGATGCCGCGCGCCGCCATCACTTTGCGCGTCGACAGCACGTCTTGCAGCACGCAGCCGATCGCCTCGCGCCGCTGCAATGCGCCGCGCAGGTGCTGAGCCTTGCCGTGGTAGGCCTGCAAGCCGGCAAACCGCAGCCCTGGATGCCGCAGCACTTCCTGCGCCAGGAGGGCGGCGGGTTCACCGGGTGCAGCACCGCAGCGGCCCTGGCCGACGTCGATTTCCACGAAGACGTCGATCACTGTGGGCGTGTGATGCTCGTTGTGTGCCTCACTCATCGCCTGGGCGAGGCGGGCAATGCCTTCCACGCTATCGACGGCGATGGCCAGGCGGCCTCGTTCCTCGCGCAGCCGGTGTGCCAGCGCCGCTACCCGGGCCAGCTTGGGGCCGGCGACGACTTCGTTGCTGATGTAGATGTTGTGGATGCCGCCTTCGGCCATGATCTCGGCCTCCGCGGTTTTTTGCACGCAGATGCCGACGGCCCCCGCTTGCATTTGCAGCTTTGCCAGCGCGACGCTCTTGTGCATCTTGGCGTGCGGGCGCCACAGGACAGAGTGCTTGCGGGCGAAGTCGGCCATTCGCGCGATGTTGCGAGACATCGCATCCAGGTCCACCACCAGGGCGGGCGTGTCGATCGCATCGACACTCTGGCCCACCAGGCGGGCCAGCGATTCAGAAGCTGGTGTTTTCGTCAGCGGCTTCATGTTCCAGGTGTTGGGTGTCGGACCAGCCAACCAGGGTGAAGCCCTCGGGTGTCCATAACAGGCGGTTGATGGCGCCGTTGGGCAACTCCCAGGTGCGCGGCGAGTTGACCTCCTGCCCCGTGGCCACCCGGTACAGCGCATCCAGCACGCCGCCATGCGCCACCACCACGATCTGCTCTCCCGGATGACGCGAGGCCAGCGCGTGCATGGTGCGCGTCACTCTTTCGCGCAATTGCAGCAGCGATTCGCCGCCTTCGGGCGGCTCCCACTCGGGAATGCGCTTGCGCCAGTTGTGCGCATGGTCCGGCCAGTGTTCGTGGATCTCGTCCACCGTCTTGCCTTCGAACATGCCGAAGCCGCGCTCGCGCAAGCCTTCGTCGGGGACCACGGGGATGCCGGCGACTTCCGCAATGGACTGTGCCGTCTGGTGGGCGCGGCCCAGGTCGCTGGAATAAACCGCGCTGATCTGCTCGCCCGCGAGCGCCTCACCCACGCGCCGCGCTTGCCAGCGTCCGGTGTCGTTCAGGCCGATATCCTTTTGCCCCTGGATGCGCGCGTCGACGTTCCAGGCGGTTTCGCCATGGCGCACGGCGATGATCCGGGTGGCTTCCATTCGTATTCATTTTATGGGGCAAGTCGACCGTAGTCACCGTGAATGCGTAGCCAGTTGTTTATGCGCCTCCAACCTGCACATTCACCACCCTGGGGCCGGGGGGCGGGGCAGGAAAGCCCTGCAGGGCGGCCTTGAACATGGCCGAAAACACAGCCTTGTCGTCCACCCACGGGCCGTCGTTCGAGCCCTTGCTTTCAAAAACCACCTTGTTGGAAGACAGTTCGCGAAGGATCACGGTGACTTCCCGCCGGTACCAGTACGGTTCGTCCAGCCCCGACAGCCCGGTGCCTCCAATACCGAAGTGACGCCGCACCGGTCCGCCCCAGGCGCCGTAGGTCCAGTTGTTCGACCACGGAGAGAGAGTCCGGTAGATCGCGCCGCTCACTTGCACGCTGAAGCGCGGATTCGTCTCGTCGCGGGCCAAACCCGCCCCGCGCAATGCCGGATCGGCCATCGCCTCCAACTGAGCCTGGGCCGGCTCCTGCTGCGAAGGCAAGCGCTCGAACCGGTAGCTTGGCTGCGCAGGCAAGCTGGGCAGGCTGGAGAACGCCTGCACCTGGTTGTCCAGCAAATAGCCGGTGCTGCAGCCGGACAGCAGCCAGCTGGCGACAAGCGCAAAAGCCACCAGACGAACGTACGAGCGGTTCATTGCAGCTCCCAATGAGGCGCCGGCCTCAGATCTTGATTATTTGCAGGCCTGGCGGGCTGTCGCCTGCGGCGAAATCCGGGGGATCGAACGCCTTGTCGCCGTCGTCGCTTGCCACGCCGTTCACGGTCAGACCTTTGAAGTCGTAGTGCGTTCCATCGGCCAGGTGGGAGGGAACAACATTTTGTAAAGCAGTGAACATGGTCTCCACCCGGCCCGGGAACTTGCGCTCCCACTCGCGCAGCATGATGGCGACCTGCTTGCGCTGCAGGTTCTCCTGGCTGCCGCACAAGGTGCAGGGAATGATCGGGAACTGGCGGTGCTCGGCCCAGCGCACCAGGTCCTTCTCGGCCACGCCGGCAAGCGGGCGGATCACGATGTGGCGGCCGTCATCACTTACCAGCTTCGGCGGCATGCCCTTGAGCTTGCCGCCGAAGAACATGTTCAGGAAGAAGGTTTGCAGGATGTCGTCGCGGTGATGCCCGAGCGCAATCTTCGTCGCCCCCAACTCGTCGGCCACGCGATACAAGATGCCGCGGCGCAAGCGCGAGCACAAGCTGCACATCGTCTTGCCTGGCGCGATCTTGTCCTTGACGATCGAGTAGGTGTCCTGGTTTTCGATGTGATACGCAACGCCGAGCTTGGCCAAATACTCGGGCAGCACGTGTTCCGGGAAGCCGGGCTGCTTCTGGTCCAGGTTCACGGCGACCAGTTCGAAATCGACCGGCGCGCGCTGCTTCATCTTGATGAGGATGTCCAGCAAGGCATAACTGTCCTTGCCGCCGGAGACGCAGACCATCACCTTGTCGCCGGCCTCGATCATGTTGTAGTCGGCGATCGCTTGCCCGGTCAGGCGGCACAGGCGCTTTTCCAGCTTGTGGGTTTCGCGCTCGATCCGCTGTTCCCGCTCGATGGGAAGCACCTCGTTGTCGGTCCAGACTGCGCTCATGGGGTGATTGTCGCATCGCCCGCCCTTGCCGGAGCGGTTGACGCGCAGCGCCCGGTCAAGGCTTCAGCGCGACGAAGTATCTTCGGCAGTACCGCTGCTTGAGCGCCTGCTCGCCTGCGCCGAAGTAGCCGTTCAATTCGAAGATGCGCGTGAACCCGGCGGCGAACATCACCTCCAGGTGCGAGGCGGCATCCATCCACACCGAGTAGCTGTTGTCGATGGACGATTCCGGCAGTGCAACGTCTTCGCTGTACTCGCGGTATCGGATGCTGACCCCTTCGACGGTTTCGGTCTTCAACGGGGAAAGAGAAGCGGCAAACGCGCAGGCGCGCAGGCCTTCGTCTTCCGGGGCGACATGCGTGTCCAGGTAGAGCATGCCGCCCGGCTTGGTCAGCCGCGCCAGCTGCGCTATGTAAGCGGCGGGCCGCTCGAGGTGATAAAGAAGCCCCGAACAAACCACCACGTCGAATGCCTGCTTCGGCTGGAAAGCGCGCACGTCGCTATGGACGAATTCCATCCCGCCCATTGCGGCGTAATACGCGCGAACCAACAGGCACTTCTCGTAGTTCTCGGCGCGCCCCTCCACGCCGAGCACCTCGAGGCCTGCACGCCTGAGCTCGAAGGACAGCCCGCCTTCGAGGCAGCCCAGGTCCACCGCGGTCTTGCCGGCCAGGTCCGGCCCGGCAAAGCGCTGCAGCGACTCGTGGATGGCAATGGTGCGCGGCGACTCGGCGATGAGCGGCTCGCCGGGACGGGTTCCCTCGGTGCGGGTCAGCGGAATGTTGTGGGCGACGAATTGGGCTTGCCGCAGCTCGTTCAAGACCTCGAGGTCCGGCGAGCGCCAGGCCTGCTCGACTTTCTGCTGGAGGTGATCGGGGTACGGCATCGTGGATGGCGAAAAAAATGCTGAAAGCAATCGAGGCGCGTTACCAGCGCCCGGTCTCGACCCGGATGGCCACTTCGCAGTCGTCGAAGATTTCCAGCTTGGCGATGCGCACCCGCACGCCCAGCACGCCCGGCAACTGCATCAGCCGGTGCGCGACCTTGCCGATCAGGCTCTCCAGCAGGTTCACGTGTTCGGCGGTGCATTCCTCGATGATGATCTTGCGCACCTTGCGATAGTCCAGCACATGGCCGATGTCGTCGTCGCGCGGCATCAGCGGCTGCGGCCCCAGGTTGAGTTCAGCGTCCACCAGGATCGGCTGCGGGCTTTCCTTCTCGTGGGCGAGGATGCCCAGGTTGGCGTCGAAGCGAAGCCCGGTCAAGGACAGGATCTGGTTGCCGGTCGTGCTCATGGCATCAGCGAAAAATCGCGATCGAATTTCATCAGGTGCTGGCCACCGTCCACCAGCAAGGTGGTCCCCGTGATGGAGCCATTCTCCAGCGCGAACTTCACCGCTGCGGCGACATCCGGCGCAGTCGAGGAATGCCCGAGCGGCGACAGCCGATGCAGGCGCTCGAATTTCTCGCCGGAAAGCAGATGGCTGGTGAGCGTGAGCCCGGGCGCCACGCCGACCACGCGAACTTGCGGCGCCAGCGCAATCGCCAACACGGTGTTGGCTGCTTC
>JAQGMT010000100.1 GCA_028292185.1 Ramlibacter sp.
GAGGTATCGAACTGCGTCTTGAAGCCGCGGAAGGTGTCCACGTGCGGAATGGCGTAGTCCATGAAGCTGGCCGTGAGCAATTGCCCGGACTCGTTGTCGTACACGACGCGTTCGGACAATGCCTGGCCGATGCCTTGCACCGCGCCGCCATCGACCTGCCCGCGCACGATGGTGGGGCTGACCACGTTGCCGATGTCGTTGACGGACGCATAAGCGACGAGGGCCACGTTGCCCGTCTCGGGGTCCACCTCGACCTCGCACACGTGACAGCCGTTGGGCCAGCTCGGAGCGCCCGCCGTGGCCGAGGCCTCGACGGTGATGCGTTCCTCGGCTTGCCCCGCCGCGAGTTCGAAGAGCCCGATGGCGAGGTCGGTGCCGGCCACGCTGAAGCGGCCTTCGCGGTACTCGATGTCGGCGGCCGAGGCTTCAAGGGACTGCGCGGCCAAGGTCTTCGCGTGTTCGATGGTGTTCTGCGAAGCCACCTTCACCGCGCCGCCGCCGACAAACAGCGAGCGTGAGCCCGCGCTGCCGAAGCCGTTGGCGCGATCGGTGTCGCCCTGCACGATGCGGATGCGGTCCATGGGCACGCCGAACACGTCGACGGCCAGTTGCACGTAACTGGTGGCGATGCCCTGGCCCATCGCCTGCGTGGCCGAGACCACTTCGATGAATCCTTCGGGCAGCACGTTCACCGTGACCTGCTCGGTGAACACGTTGCCGCTGGTCCATTCGAGGAAAGTGGACACGCCGCGGCCGCGCAGCTTGCCGCGCTGCTTCGATTCGGCCAGGCGCGCGTCGAAGCCTTTCCAGTCGGCCAGCGCCAGCGCCTGGTCCATGATCTTCTCGAAGTTGCCGACGTCGTACACCTGCTGCATCGGGTTCTTGTACGGCATCTGCTCGGGGCGGATCAGGTTGCGGCGCCGCAGCTCGGAGGGGTCGAGCTTCATCTCGCGCGCCGCCGCATCCATCAACCGCTCCATGGTGTAGACCGCCTCCGGGCGCCCGGCGCCGCGATAGGCGCCCAGCGGCATGGTGTTGGTCATCACCGCGGTGAGCTGCAGGTCGATGTTCTGGATGTCGTACACGCTGGTGGTCACCCACGGGCCCACCAGCAGCTGGATGATCACGCCCGTGACCGAGGCGTAGGCGCCGACGTTGGCGACCGAGCGCACGCGCATGCCCAGCACCTTGCCGTTGGCATCGAGCGCCATCTCGGCGTGGCTCACGACATCGCGGCCATGCGTGGAGGCCTGGAATTCCTCCAGGCGCTGCGACACCCACTTCACCGGCCGCTTCAAAGTGCGCGCGGCGTGCGCCGCCATCACGTCTTCCGGATAGCAGCCGGTCTTCATGCCGAAGCCGCCGCCGACGTCGGCGACGCGCACGCGGATCTGGGCCGAGTCCATGCCCAAGGCGCCGGCGATGCCGTCGCGCACGGCAGTGGGCATCTGGCTGGACAGCTGCACCACGATGCGTTCGCTGCCCGCTTCGGGGTACGCGAGCACGACCCGCGGCTCCATCGGGCTGGGCGCCAGCCGCTGGTTGACGATGTCCACCGACACCTTGTGCGCGGCTCTGGCAAACGCCTGGTCGACCGCCGCGGCATCGCCATGGCGTATCGCCGAGGCGACGTTGTCGGGTGCCTCGGGACAAAGCGCCGGCGCACCGGCACTCATCGCGCGGACGGCATCCACCACGCAAGGCAGTTCTTCGTAGTCCACCATCACCGCGTCGGCGGCATTGACGGCGGCCAAGCGTGTTTCGGCGACCACCGCTGCGACTGCTTCACCGACGTAGCGCACGACTTCGTGCGCCAGCACATGGCGTTGCGCCGTCACGCCGGGCGTGCCGTCGGGGCGAGGGAAGGGCAGCGGCTGCGACATCGACTTGACGCCGGCTTGCACGAGGTCGGCGCCGGTGAAGACCGCGACCACGCCGGGGATGGCCAGCGCCGCGGACGTATCGACCGAGAGAATGCGGGCGTGCGCATAAGGCGAGCGCAGCAAGACCATGTGGGTCTGGCCCGGCAGCGACATGTCGTCGGTGAACTGGCCGCGCCCGGCGACCAGCGCCGGATCTTCGATGCGCCTGACCGTCTGCCCGCTGCCGTAGCGGCCCGGAGCCTGGATCACGGCGCTCATACCGAACCTCCTTCCGGCATCGGCATCTCGCCGACCGCCTGCTGCACCGCCGCCACGATGTTCACGTAGCCGGTGCAGCGGCACAAGTTGCCTTCCAGCGCATACACGATCTCTTCTTCGCTCGGCTTGGGGTTGCGCGCCAGCAGGCCGGCCGTCGCCATGATCATTCCGGGCGTGCAAAAGCCGCATTGCAGCCCATGGGTCGCCATGAAGGCTTCCTGGATGGGATGCACCTGTCCTGGGGGCGCGAGGCCCTCCACCGTACCCACCGAGCGGCCCTGCGCCTGCAGCGCAAGCACGCTGCAGCTCTTGACGGCGTGCCCATCCAACAGGACGGTGCAGGCGCCGCACTGCGCCGTATCGCAGCCGACGTGTGTGCCTGTGAGCCCGAGCGTGCCGCGCAGGAAGTCCACGAGCAAGGTGGTCGGCTCGATGTCCTTCTCCACCGGCTGGCCGTTCACTGTCATCTTCAATGTCGTCATTTGCTTTCTCCCGCGCGGGATGCGGCCGCTGCGACCGCCTTCTGCGCCAATACCTTGATCATTGCGGCGCGATAGGTCGCCGAGCCATGGATGTCGCCATTGAGGTTGTCGGTCGGAACCGAAATCTGCGCCAGCGATTCGGGGGCGAAGCGCTTGGCCAGCGCATCCTCCATGGGCTTGAGCCGAAACACCGTGGAGCCCGCGCCGGTGACGGCCACGCGCACGCCGCCGGCGCCCTGGCTGACGAACACGCCGACCAGCGCGAAGCGCGAAGCGGGTTGACGCAGCTTGCTGTAGGCGGCGCGCTGCGGCTGGGGAAAGCTCACCGCGACCACCAACTCGCCCGGCTCGAGCGCCGTCTCGTACAAGCCGGTGAAGAACGCCTCGGCGGCAATGCTGCGGCGGTCGGTCTGCACGGTCGCGCCCAAGGCGACCAGCGCCGCCGGGTAATCGGCCGCCGGATCGGCGTTGGCGATCGATCCACCCAGGGTGCCCATGTTGCGCACCATCGGGTCGCCGATCAGTTCCGCCAGTTCGGCGAGCGCGGGAATCGCGCGCTTCACTTCAAGCGATGCGGCCACGGCGCCGTGCGTGGCCATCGCGCCGATCACGAGGTTCGCGCCATCCTGCTTGATGGCGCGCAGGTCGGCAATGCCGCCCAGGTCCACCATGCGCTCGGGTGAAGACAGGCGCAGCTTCATCGCCTGGACAATGCTTTGTCCGCCGGCGAGGTAGCGCGCTTCCCCTTGCGCGGCGCGGACTGCATCGGCGCGGCTGCCCGGCCGTTGGTAGTCGAATGCGTACATGTTGGCTCCTTGTTGCGTCTTGTGGGTTCAGCGTGGGCCGGGCTCGAGCAGCGCGCCGACGCGCGGCCACTGCGCCGTTCGCCACAGGCGCTCGACGGCCGCACGCATTTCATTTTCGCTCGCCCCGCCGCTGAATGCAGCGAGCCGCAGCGCCTTGGCCGTGATCTCTTCGCGGCTGAGCGTGTTGCCGGGATCGCCCTTGGGCTCGTCCACGCGGCCGTCGAACACGCGGCCATCGATGGTGTGCACGGTGACCTTGCCGATCCAGCGTTGCGGGTAGGCGCGGTCGACCTCGTCGTCCAGCACCATCTCGACGCGCTCGCAAAACTGGCGCGTCAGGTCGTCCCGGTAGTGCTGCTCGAACTCGGTCAGGCCGGCGTGGCCGTAACGCGCGGCCAGCGCCAGCACGGTGCCCATCGAGAACTTGCTCTGGTGCACGGTGGCCGGATCGACCACCGGCCCGAGCACGTCGATCGCGCCCTGGTGCACGCGCGTGACGACCCG
>JAQGMT010000102.1 GCA_028292185.1 Ramlibacter sp.
TTAAAAAAATGGCTCACTTCAGGGCGGAGCAGACAGCCCGTACTTTCCCAACCGTATCGAGGAAGTTCTCCTTGCCCACATGACGCTGAATGCGACGCGTCACTTCCCCGCTGGTCGCATCGAGCGCTTGGTGCATGGCGGTGGCGCGCGGCGTGGGGAATACCGCCCAGTGGCGCGCGTCGTGCTCGGCCTCCCGGCGCTCAACCAGCCGCAGCGCCTGCAAACCGTCAATCAGGCGAGTGGCCGTTGGGCGCGAAATCGTCAGCTCGTCGGCAATCTCGTATTGAGACAGGCCAGGCTTCGAGAGCACCAGACGCAAGAGAAAACCTTGTGAAGGGGTCACACCCAACGGCTTGAAAGCCCGCGTCCACTCCCGCTCAACGACACGCGCGAGTGCGACGGTGTTGAAGTAGAGGCAGTGATCAAACATGAACCAACGATACCCGATATTAGTTAGCAATGCAACTACTTGGGAATGAACCGGTTTAAGGAATATTGAGAGCGCAACATTCCCAAACGCCGAGGTACGGCGGGGCCAACGCTCTGCCCGCCTGTTGCCTGCGACCGGTGATTGACCTTGCCTCGCGGCAAGCGCAGACTGCGGCACGAGGGCGCAAGGCGCATGCGACTCGCGCCATAGGATTTCTGGCTTTCCTCAGTTCACCTGAGCCATGAAAATTTCATCACCTTGTTGATGGGCGTTCGGACCCGTGCCATCGACAACCTTCAACCAGATCCGAGGAGATGATCATGAACGGCCCAACTGCTTCCATTGCAGAGATCGCGCCCCGTCTGCATCGCATCAGTGTGGCAATGCCGCCGGAGTTCATTCCCGGCGGGTTCTCGTTCAATCAATACCTGCTGGTGGACGAAAAGCCGCTCCTGTTTCACACCGGCCCGCGCAAGCTGTTCCCGCTCATAAGCGAGCAAATAGCGAAGGTGATGCCACTAAACCAGCTACGGTACATTGCCTTCTCGCATGTCGAGGCCGACGAATGCGGAGCAATGCCGGAATTTCTCGCCGCTGCGCCTGAAGCCCGTCCGGTGTGCAGTGACATTGCAGCGATGGTGTCGATGAATGACTTGGTGGACGTTCCCTCAATCGGCATGGCAGACGGCGACCGGCTGGATACCGGTAATCATCAACTGGTCTGGAAGTCAGCGCCCCATCTTCCACATGGCTGGGAGTGCGGCTACCTTTTCGACGAGACATCCAAAACCCTTTTCTGCGGTGATTTGTTCACGCAGGGAGGGACGGGCGGCCAGGCGCTCGTGACGGGCGATCTGGTGGAATCGAGCGAAACGTTCCGCGGTCAGATGGACTACTTCTCCCACACCACCAATACCCCGGCGCTGATTGAAAAACTGGCCAGCCTGAAACCCGAATTGCTCGCGTGCATGCATGGAAGTGCCTGGTCGGGCGATGGAGCAGCTCACTTGCGCAAGCTGGGACGATCTCTGGCTACGACTTGAGCCCATGCCCGGTTCTTCGATCGTATCCGGTTGAATCTGCGCGGCCCTCGTCTGCGGCAGATCGGCGCATGCTGAGAGAAAGTGAGGCGGAAGGTTCGCCTGTCGCAAGGCGGTGCCTCCAATCGAAAGGAAAAAAATTGTTGCCCCATAGAATTGGGGATGTCAGGAATTGCATCCAGCTCACCAAACGCCGCCCCCAACGACGCGCCGCCGTCCCACGGCAGGCGGGTCACGCTTACCGTCGCCGGCATCCTTTTCATGCTGCTGCTCGATGGCACCATCTTGAACACGTCGCTGCCCGCAATGGCGTTCGCACTCAAGGTGACGCCGCTCACCTTGAGTGCTGCGGTGACGGTGTACCTGCTGACGGGCGCGGCGGTGCTGCCCCTCGCTTCCTGGCTCGGGGACCGCTACGGACAGCGGCGTGTGTTCGTGGCGGCGGTCGCGACCTTCACCTGCGCCTCGGTGCTGTGCGGCCTCGCGCAGACTGCGCCACAGCTGGTGGTGGCGCGCGCACTGCAAGGGATCGGCAGTGGTCTCATGCTGCCCACCGGACGCACTCTGGCAATGCACCAGGCGCGCAAGGAAGACATCATCGGGATCACTGCGCTGCTCACGTGGCCCGCGCTGTTTGCACCGGTGCTCGGGCCGCCGCTAGGAGGCCTCATCACGACGTATGCGTCCTGGCGCTGGAACTTCCTGCTGAACGCGCCGCTCGGACTCGTCTCGGTGTTCCTGATCCTGCGGTGGTTCCGCGCCGATGAACCCGGCGTACGGCGTCCCCTGGACATAGCCGGGGCGATCGGCGCCGGGCTGGGGCTCGCGCTCCTGATCGGCGGCCTCGAGTGGATCGCGCACGTGCTGGGTCAGGGCGCCCAGCAGCTGGCCGCCATCGGCACGATCGGCCTGGGCATTGCATTCCTCACGTGCACCGTGCGTCACCTGCAGCGCACACCCCATCCCGTGATCAGCCTTGCGCCCCTGTCGCAACACACCTTTGCCGCGGCGACCGCGGCGGGCGGCACTTTCGCCTCGATGTGCATCCAGGCCCCACCGTTCCTTCTTCCCCTGCTGTTCCAGCTGGCACTCGGACGCAACGCTGTCAACGCCGGCGCGCTGCTGCTGCCCTACTTCCTGGGCAATCTGGGGATGAAGTCGGTCACCACCCCGATCCTGCTGCGCTTTGGCTTCCGCCGGGTGATGGTCGTCACAGGCCTGCTCAACGCGCTGGCGATCTCCGCCTTCGGCCTGCTCTCCACCGGAACGCCCTGGTTGCTGATGGTCGCGCTCTTGTCCTTCGCGGGCTGCACACGATCGATGCTGATGACCTCCATCAACACTCTGGCCTTCGCGGACGTGCCGCAGTCCCAGCGGCCGGCGGCCTCCTCGCTCTTTTCGGTGTCCATGCAGGTTGCCTCCGCGCTGGGGGTGGCGGTGGGCGCCATCCTGCTGGGGCTGGGGCAAGTTGTGCATGGTGACCCACAGCTTTCGATGGGCGACTTCCGCGTCGCTTTCTTTGCCATTGGCTTGACCAGTGCGCTGACGGTGATCGCGTTCTGGCGCCTGCCGCCAGGCGCAGGCGCCGAGATGATGCGGCCAACGCGGAAGGCTTGAGCGACCTGTACGCTGGAGTTCTGGTCTTGCCTTGCCTTGCCTTGCCGATCAGCATCAGAGCCCCGAATCAACGGGGCACGACCCGCACGCCTACCTGAAGGACGTGTTTGCCAAGCGCTGGGCGAGCCGGTCCAGGTACAGGTAAATGACCGGTGTGGTGAACAGCGTGAGCACTTGGGAGACCAGCAAGCCTCCCACCAGCGCTACGCCGACTGGCGCGCGCAACTCGGAGCCCGCTCCGCCTCCCATGGCCAGAGGCAAGGCGCCCAGGATTGCGGCGCCGGTCGTCATCATGATGGGCCGAAAGCGAAGCTTGCAGGCGCGATGGATAGCCTCGCTCGCGTCCGTGCCACCGTTACGCTCCAGTTCTAGCGCCACGTCCACCATCATGATGGCGTTCTTTTTGACGATGCCAATCAGCAGGATGATGCCGATCATGGAGATCACGTTGAGGTCATAGTGGAAGAGCCACAGCGCAAGCAGCGCACCGAGCCCCGCCGAAGGCAGAGTGCTCAGGATGGTCAGCGGGTGAATGTAGCTCTCATAGAGGATGCCCAGCACGACATAGACCGCAATGATCGCGGCCAGTAACAACCAGGGCTGGTTCCCGGTGGACGCCTTGAAAGCTTGCGCATTTCCCTGGAAACTGCCATGCAGCGTCCCCGGGAGCGCCATCCCTTGGAGCGCCTGCTCCACGGCTTGAACCGCGTCGCCCAATGCGACATCGGGCGCGAGATTGAACGACAGCGTCACTGCCGGGAACTGTCCCTGATGATTGATCTGGGTTGGCATCTTCGAGTCCTCAAAATGGGCAACGCTCGCCAACGGGACCAGTTGGCCGCCACTCGCCGGAACGCGGATCTCGAGCAAGGCGGAGCCGTCCAGCTTGTGCGCTGGGTCAAGCTCCAGCACGACGTGGTACTGATCGATCTGCGTGAAGACGGTGGCTACTTGACGCTGGCCGAGCGCGTCGTACAAGGTGTCGTCGATGACCTGGGGGGTGATGCCGAATTGGGCCGCGCGGTCGCGGTCGATCACTACCGTGGTACGAGGCGCATCGCTCTGCATGTCACTGGTGACGTCACCAAGCTGCGGAAGCTTTTTCAGCCGCTCCACGAGCCGCGGTGTCCAGTCGTACAGCTCGGATAGTTCAGTATCTTCAAGCGTGTATTGGAACTGCGTCGCGCTGCTACGGCCGCCGATTTGCAGCTCTTGGCGAGTGCGCAGGTGCAGCTCGATGCCCGGCAAGCCGGCGACCTTCTTTTTGAGCCGCGTCATGACCTCGTTGGCATCGGATGCGCGCTGGTCGAACGGCTTGAGGTTGATCGCCAGGCGCCCCAGATTCAGGGGCGACGAGTTGGTCCAGCTGTAGACCTTTTCGACCGCCGGGTCCGCCATCACCAACCGCACCAATTCAAGCTGACGCAGCGCCATCGCGGGCGCCGAGATGTCGCTTGGCGCTTCGCTCGTCCCCAGGATCTGTCCCGTGTCCTGTTGGGGGAAGAAGCCCTTGGGGATGAACCAGAACAACGCCAGGGTCATGATCAGAATAACCGTCGTGGTCGCGAGTGTCGCCGCCGGATGGCGTAATACGCGGATCAAGGCGCGGTCATAGAGTTCTGCAAGCCGCAGGAACGCGCCTTCGGCGGATCGGGCAACGCGGCCGGGGCGCCTGCGGTGGTCCAGGTGCAGCAGCACCCGGCACAGCATGGGCGTGATCGTGAGCGATACGATTGCGGACATCATGAGTGCCACGCTCACCGTGATCGAAAACTCCCGGAAGAGGCGGCCGACGACGCCGCTCATGAACAACAGCGGAATCAAGGCGGCGATCAGGGAGACGGTCATGGACACCACGGTGAACGAGACCTGCGCTGCCCCGTCCAACGCCGCTTTGAAGGGCGCCGCGCCGCCCTCGACGTGGCGGATGATGTTTTCGATCACCACGATGGCGTCATCGACGACGAACCCCACCGCGATGGTGATCCCCATCAGCGAGAGATTGTCGATGCTGAAACCGGCGACATGCAACACGGCGAAGGTCCCGGCAATGGACAAGGGAATCGCCAGCGCCGGAATCAGCGTCGCCCAGAATCCGCGAAGAAACAGGAAGACCACGAACACGACCAGGGCGATCGTCAGCAAAAGCGTGCGCTGCACGTCGCGCAAACTGGCACGAATGGTCTGAGTCCGATCATTGACCACCTCGGCCTTGACCGAAGCCGGCAGGGTACGCTCTAGCGCGGGCAGCGCAGCGCGTATGTCGTCCACTGTCTGTACGACATTGCCACCGGGCTGCTTGTGAATGTCGATGATGATCGCGCGTTTGCCTTGAATCCAGGCCGCCTGCTTCAGGTCCTGCGGGCCGTCCACTGCGCGCCCGATGTCGCGCACGCGGATGGGCGCCCCGTTGCGCCAAGCCAGGACGAGGTTGTCGTACTCCGACGCTTTGGTGAGCTGGTCGGTTGCGTCCACTGACACCGATCGCTTGGGCCCGTCCAGCGAACCCTTTGGGGCGTTGGCCGTAGCCGTACCCAGGGCGCCGCGCACCTGCTCAAGGCTCAGGCCGAGCGTGTTGAGCTTACCGGGGTCGACCTGCACGCGAATCGCAGGCTTCTGCTCTCCATGCAGATCGATCAAGCCGACTCCGCTGATGCGCGACAGCTGTTGCGCAATATAGGTGTCGGCGTAGACGTCCACCTGCTCCAGCGGCAGCACGTCCGAAGTCACCGCAATGGACATAATCTGGAAGTCCGCGGGGTTGGCCTTTTCCCAGGTCGGTGGGCTCGGGAGGGTGCGCGGCAGCAAGTTCGTGGCGCTGTTGATGGCGGCTTGCACATCCTGCGCGGCGGCATCGATGCTGCGGCTTAAGTCGAACTGCACCACGATGGAAGTCACGCCCTGCCCGCTGCTGGAGGTCATGTCAGTCACGCCGGGGATCAGCGCCAGCTGGCGCTCGAGCGGCGTGGCTACCGAAGTGGCCATTACTTCAGCGGTGGCGCCGGGCAGCTCCGCGGAGACATTGATGGTGGGCAAGTCCACCGAGGGCAGTGCCGCCAGCGGCATCAGGGAATATCCTGCGACCCCGAAGAGCAGCAATGTGATCATCAGCAAGGACGTCGCGATCGGCCGCTTGATGAACGGCGCCGATATGTTCACGGCGTCCTCGTTGCCGCGGCGCCGACGGCAACCCTGCTCTTGTCGCGCAGTCGGGCCTGGCCGGTCATCACCACGCGTTGACCTTTAGCCAGGCCCGACGCCACGACCTGATAACCGTCGCTCTGCGGGCCCAACTTGACCGGCTGGAGCGTCACCGTGGAATCCGCGTTGACGATAAAGACGTAGGGCCCGTCGATGCCGCTTTCAACCGCCGTCGCGGGGACCACCAATACATCGTGCAAGGCATCCAGCTCCAACGCCACTTGCGCGAACTGGCCCGGTGTGAGTGCCCTATCGGTGTTCGCGAACACAGCCTTGGCGGTGATCGCGCCGGTCGTGCTGTCCACGGCGTTGTCGATGAAGGCCAGCTCGCCCCGCACGGACGCCTGCACCCCGGCGACCCTGGCCTCCACCGCGACCCCGCCCCGGCGCTGCGCCCGTTTGATATCGGCCAAGTGCGACTCCGGCAATGTGAAGGTGACGTAGATCGGCTGGACCTGGTTGATCACAAGCAGGGTCGTGTCGTTGGCCTTAACGCTGCTGCCCACGGGGGCCAGCAGCGCGCCGGCCACGCCGTCCATCGGTGCGGTGATGCGCGTGAACCCCAGCTGCAATCCGGCATTGTCGAATGCGGCGCGGTCCGCCTTGAGATTGGACTGCGCCGTTTCCAGGTCCGCCTTGGACTGGCCGAGCGCACTTTGCGAGATGAAGCCTTGCGCGACGAGCCCGAGGTTGCGTTGGTAATCACCCTGCACCTTGGTCAGTTGGGCGGTGTCACGGGAGAGCACGGCATTGGCCTGCCGCTGCTGCGTCTCAAGCACCGCGGGGTCGATCCGAATGAGCGGCTGGCCCTTGCGCACCGGCTGCCCCTCGACATAGGACGTCTGGGCCACCTGGCCATCGATTCTCGATTTGACTGGCACCGAGGCCTTGGCCTCAGCGCGGCCGACCGCCGCCACCGTCAAGGCAAGATCGCGTCGCTGCACTTCGGCCACGGTCACGCTTACGGCGGGTGCGGGACTCACCGGCCCGACATCGGCCGGCTTGTGGTCCCGATACAGTTGTAGCCCCACCGCACCTGCAATTGGGAAGCAGAGAAGCAGAAGAATGAACGGTTTTCTCATAAGACTTGGTGTGATCCCGCTCCAAGCTGCGCGATCGCGTGACTCAGTACGGAATCGTCTTCAACCAGCAAGATTCGCATGGTGGGCTGTGCGGAAAGAAGTGCAGGATACGACAGATGCTGAGGCGGCTCTCGCGGGTGTGCAAGCCAAGTGCGATGCACTTGCCGAGCGGCCAATACTAGCAATTCGCATCCGATACGCCTGGCTGATGTCGCGGGTACTCGCGTTCACAAGTATGCGCGCGTGGCACTCGGAGCGCACACCGTTGCGCCGTGGCGTGCGGTGCGCTCATAGCCTTGCGATTTTCACCTCCAGGTACCAGGAGGCTAAGATGCGTGGCGCGCCAGCTATCCGGTGGCCGTGAAGTCACCGCTCGCGTTCTGAGACGCATTCTTGCTGCGGCAAGGCTACAGAGATCAGTTCTTCTACGCAAGGGTCTGGCCCAGCAGTATCCTTGATGCACGAACAAATTCAGGAAAAGCCTTATGGCCTTCGTAGCCTGCTCCGAACGCCGCAAAGTAATCAGCGACAAAGCTGCTGCCTGCCGCAGTGCGGCAGGCCAGTCAGGGTCGCAGCACCACAGGTCTTTACGTCTATGAAGTCGACCGCGCAACGTCCGCCCGAAGACCCGACCTCCATCGCGCGCAAGCCGCGCCGCGCCGCGCCTGCCGTCCTGCTGGCGGCAGCGCTGGCCGGGCTCGGCGGATGCGCCGTCGGGCCAAACCCGCGCGATCCCTTCGAGCCATTCAACCGCAACATGACGCAGCTCAACGAAGGCATCGACACTATCGCGCTGATGCCGGCCGCCACGGTCTACCGGCAGGTCTTGCCGCCAATCGTGCGCACGGGCGTGAGCAACTTCTTTGGCAACCTCAGTGACCCATGGTCCTTCGTGAACAGCGCGCTGCAGTTCCATCCGCAGGATGCCGCTGAGAACTTCATGCGATTCAACGTCAATACCTTCTTCGGGCTCGGCGGGATCCTGGACATCGCGAGCGAACTGCAGATTGAGCGCCACAGGGAGGACTTTGGCCAGACCCTCGGCCGTTGGGGCGTCCCCGCGGGCCCTTACCTGGTGCTGCCATTGCTGGGCCCTTCAACCATGCGCGACACGTTGGCCCTGCCCGTCGATTGGCAGGTCGATCCCGTGCATTACTTGAATCGCGCGGGTACGCGCGATTCCCTCTACGTGACACGCGCGGTAAACGTGCGCTCCGATTTGCTGCTTGCGGGCTCCGTGTTGGATGAAGCCGCGCTGGACAAATACAGCTTCACGCGGGATGCCTACTTGCAACGACGCCGGGCGCAGGTCTTCGACGTGGACAAATCTACCTCGGACAAGGGATTGGCCAACAAGGAACCCGATACGGACGGCAAAGAGCCTGACGTCGATGGCCGGGTTCTGCCCTTGCCGGAGAACACGCCTGCCTCCGCGTCGGCAAGCCCGACCGCTCCTGCAGTCGCGTTCCCCGGCGCGTTAGCGGATTGAAGACTGCAGTCGTGGGTTGCCCGCCGGACCATTTACACCGGCACCTGAGACTTGCGTACATCGGCACCGCTGGCCGCGCCTGTTCGCCAGAAACCTGCACACGGAGCGGCTGATCGCTCCGAAATTCGTGGTGCGTATCGCCGCTCAGGACAAAACGCGACACCAAGATGCCACCGAGCAGCGGCGAGTTGCCACCGGGGACACGGCGAGCATGCGCATTGTGCCTACCGATCCATCGGCAGATGTCGCAAGTTGAATGTTGTTCGATTGCCCCGCGCCAGCCGGCCACGCCAGCGTTGTAGACTCCCAAGGCCGGGCTCACTTTTGCTCAGAACTGAACATTTCGCGCCACCTAACGCGTCTTAAGCTGAACGAGCATCAAGCTTGGTTGGGCCTTAATTCGCTAATGACTCTCTCGTACGCCTACTGGAACACTCGAGTGCGCCGAATCCCGCACTCAATCCCGTGTGCAAAAGCACGTGCTGTACAAACCCGGCGGCGATTTCGGCGGGGATTGGTCCGGGGCGATCCGCCTTCTCTGAAGTCGCTCGCTGTCTGCGCGTTGGCCTTCGCGATGATTTGGTTGACGCTACTTTCGTATACGTCGCTAACTCCGCCGGCAGACAATATTGAGCAACTGACTTGGCTGAACTCGCTTGAGTGGGGCTACTACAAGCATCCCCCTCTTCCCACCTGGATCATCTGGTTGCCTGCCATGCTGTTCGGCGTGCAAGCCGGGACAAGCTACGCGGTAGGCGCCGTGGTTACTCTGGGATCCGTGTGCTTGCTCTGGCGTCTGCTTTGCGGTTTGCACGGGCGGCAATATGCCGCCGTTGCATGCGCAGCGGTTCTGTGCATCACCTACTATAACGGTCGCCTTTACTACTACAACCACGACGTCGTCCTCATGCTCTTGGCGACGGCGAGCGCACTTTTTTGCTGGCGAGCTTCCAGCACCGGCTTGCTGCGATGGTGGGTTGCTTTGGGAGTGTCGCTTGGACTCGGTGCTCTGACCAAATACCAAGTGGTGGTGACCGGAACTTGTGTCATTGTTTTCTGGGTCTGGCAGAGAGGTTGGCGCGACCAGGGGCAGCGAACCGGACTGCTGCTCTGCATCCTTATCGCATTCTTGATTTTTGCGCCTCACGTCGAGTGGCTCCGAACGCACGAATTCGCCCCAGTTGCGTATTCACTCGATACTGTGGCCGCGCCAATAGTGGGTAACGGGAGGCGCTGGGAATCGGCCGTAGCTTGGATTGCCGATCAACTTTTCAATCGGGCTCTTCCCGCTTGGCTTTTGCTGATGTCTGTGGGCTGCCTTCGGGCGCGCATCCCCTTCGTGAAGCTTGGTCGAGCATCGAGCTCTCCGAAAACTGTTGACTCGAGCAAAGTGTTCTTACTGATTTGGGGCCTGATCCCGCTGGCATTCGTTTCAGTGATGAGTATCATGCTCGGTACGCAGCTGCAGTCGCACTGGGGCGCTTCGTTCCTGCTCTTCGTAGTACCGGCAGGCATGGAACTGATGGCACCCCGCCGCTGGTGGGGCCAAGTGCCCGCCAGAGCCTTAATAATTGCCTTTGTCACCATTCAGGCCATTCTTCTGTTGGTGAATTACCTGACTTCGCCGCGCGGCCCCGTCAGCTTGCGTGACACTCATTGGCGAGCATTCGACTCAACTACGCTCGCCCAGAGGCTCGAAGGCCCTATTCATCAGGCCACCGCGGGCGAACGCATCTGCATCATTTCGGGCCCACCGGAACTCGCAGGCGCCTTAGCTTTGCGTCTGCCCGATCACCCTCTCGTTTTGATCGACGGACGCCTGGACCGAAGTCCGTGGATAAGCGCTGCCCAGCTGGCTACCTGCAACGTACTGGAAGTGCGCGAAAAGCCCGAGGTCCCCAGGCCCAAGCTCAGCCCGTTCCTACCGAGCTTGACGTGGTGCGTCCGCCGAGGTGTTCCGCCTGGCTCACGCACGACGGCGACGGATGTATGCGCGCTTACTGCTTCCGGTCAGCAATAGGACTG
>JAQGMT010000104.1 GCA_028292185.1 Ramlibacter sp.
TTCGCGCAGAACCCGCGCGGCCGCATGGCGGGCTTTCGCATCCTGCAATTGATTCCGGGCATCGGCCAGGCGACGGCCACGCGCTTGCTCGATGTCATGGGAGAAGCGGCGCAGCCGAGCGAGGCGCTGCAGCAGTTCGAACCGCCCGCGCAGGCGCAGAACGAGTGGTCGGAGTTCGTGCAGCTCTACGCGAACCTGCGCGACCCCGACGTGGCCTGGCCCGCCGACCTGGAACTGGCCAAGGGCTGGTACCTGCCGCAGCTGGAGCGCATTCACGACGACGCGCAGGTGCGCAAGCTCGACATCGACCAGCTGGTGCGGCTGGCGGCGGGCTATGCGAGCCGCGAGCGTTTCCTGACCGAGCTCACGCTCGATCCGCCGCAGGCCACCAGCGATCAATCCGGTGTGCCGCACCTGGACGAGGACTATCTCATCCTGTCCACCATCCACAGCGCCAAGGGGCAGGAGTGGAAAGCGGTGCATGTGCTCAACGTGGTCGATGGCTGCATTCCCAGCGACATGGCCACCGGCAGCACCGAGGAGCTGGAGGAGGAGCGGCGCCTGCTCTACGTGGCGATGACCCGCGCCAAGGAGCACCTGCATCTCATCGTTCCGCATCGCTTCTATGTCACGCAGCAAGGCGGCGGTGGGGACAAGCATGTTTACGCGAGCCGCACTCGCTTCATCAGCGAAGCCACCGCCGGGAAATTCGAGTGCGTCACCTGGCCCGCAGTCGCCAGTGCCGGTGCGAGCGCGGCGCAACCGCAAACGCCGCTGCTGCAGGTGCGCGCGCGGGCTCGCGCGGCGTGGCGCTAGGCAAGCCGCTTCTTGCCGACGCACATGGATGAGGAGGCCTGGTTACGCGCGGATTGATGAACCGTAATGGCTGTGATGCGCCGCTTACACACAGCCACAGCAAGGCGCTGGATACTTCAGGCATGAGCGATCTCCCGTTGCACCGACTCTCCCTGGTTTCCTTTCCGCTGCTTGCCTCCCTCTGGGTGGCGGGCTGCACCAGCGTTCCGCTCGATGGCCGCCACACGGCGGCCATGGGCGCGCCGGTCGCCGCCGCTGCAACGCGCGCTACGGCCCCGCCCGAACAGCTCACGTTGGCCGAGCGCACCTTCATGGGCCAGGCGGTGAGCCGGGCGATGTACGAAGTGGAGGTCTCGCACCTCGCGGCGGATCGTGCCGTCGATCCTCGCGTTCGTTCGTACGCGAAGGCATTGGCCAGCCACGGCGCGCAGGTCGGCAATGAACTGGGCGCGATGATGAGGGCCAAGGGCGTGCCGCGCCCGGCCGGCCTGGCGGCCGACAAGGCCACCAAGCTGCACCGGCTCGCCGGTTTGCGGCCGAGTCCCGACTTCGACCTGGGCTACGCCCGCGTCGTCGGCATGGAGGACCAGCAGGCGACCATCGCCTTGTACGAGCGCGCCCGCCGCTACACGCAGGATCGCGAGTTGAAAGCCTGGATCGACAAGGCCTTGCCCGTGCTGCGCAACCAGCTCGCGGCGGCGCAAATGCTCGTGGGCCAGCTCGCCGGATGAAATCAAGGCCGCCGCGAGCGCTAGCGCTTTGATAGCAGCCAGCTCAAACTCGAGCGTTGTCCGACAAGCCCGCGCCTCTGGCTGGCACAAGCCCTGTCCTACAAGCATCTGCAAACACAGCCGACAGAAAGGCAGGAAAGCGCCCCTAGAGTCAGCGTGTGGCTGGCGCGCCCTGCGCGAGCCGCGCAACAAACTTCCAAGGAGTTCATCTATGGCATCGCGTTCCAAATCTTCCGGCAGCAGCAGCGGCCGTTCCGAAGCTGGCAGAAAGGGCGCCAAGGCTTCCAACCAGAACAGCGAAGCCCAAAGCGAACGCGCCAAGGGCAACAGCGGCAGCAAGCGCGCCAGCACGGGGGGCGAGAAGAAGCCCACCGGCAGCAAGAGCAGCAAGTAGCCGCCCAGCGCCAAGCAGTGCCTGGCCGTGCGAGCGGCCAGGCATTTTTTGCGCCTGAAATATTCTCGGCACAATGCGGGCTCTGCCGCGCGCCCCCTGGGCGTTTGGCGCCACTTGCGAAGCCCCATGAAGTTCGTCAGCTGTTCCAATTTCCGCCGCGTCGGCTCGCTGGCCCCGGTTCTCTTTCGTTCCGACCACCTCGGTGCGCTCGATGAATCCGATGCGCGCCAGATCCGGCAACTGGCGATCCGCCGCGTCCTCGACTTTCGCGGTGTCGACGAACGCAGGTCGGCGGTGTGCGCTCTGCCCGGCGTAACCGTTCATTCGCTGCCGATCGAACCCACCATCGTTCAGGTATTGAATGGCCTGCTGGCAGCAGGCCACCGCCTCACCCCGGCCGATGTCGTCGCGCACATGCAGGACACGTACCGGGGCTTCGTGCGGCACAACACGCATCGCTTTGCCGAGTTCTTCGGGCACCTGCTCGAATCCGGCGAACCCACCGTGTTCCATTGCACCGCCGGCAAGGACCGCACCGGCTTCGCCGCGGCTTTGTTGCTGCACGCGCTCGGCACGCCGCGCGACGAGGTGATGCGCGACTACCTGCTGACCAACGAGCGGCTGAAGATGCCCGCGGGCGCGCGTCATGGTCTCGCGCCCGACGTGGCCGCGGTGCTCTGGCGCGTGCAACCGGAATTCCTCGAAGCCGCCTTCGAAGCCGTGGACCGGGATTACGGCGGACTGCCGGCGTACTTCGAGGACGGGCTGGGACTGGGCAGCCAGGAGCGCGAGAGGCTGCGGTCGCTTTACCTCAATCGCTAGCCGCGCAGGCTGGCGGTGGCCACGCACTGTAGGCCATCTTCTACACATGAGCCCGAGCCCGCACAAGCTGCTCGACGGACGGTAGCATCCGGGAGCACTACCCATCATCCCGTGAAGCACAAGAAGTTGATCCTCATCACCATTGCCCTCACGCTGCTTGCCGGACTGATCTACGTCAATTTTTCGGGACCGGAAAAGAAGGTCGAGACGGAGATCGCGCATATCTATTCGGTGGAGGACCCCCAGTTTCGCCGCTCCATGGGCCTCATGCTCGGCCCGGCCATCGTCGACGGCAACAGCGCCACCGAGCTGATCAACGGCGACCAGATCTTTCCCTCGATGCTGCAGGCGATCCGCGCTGCGAAGAAGACCGTCCTGTTCGAGACCTACATCTACTGGTCCGGGCAGATCGGCGATGAATTCGCGGACGCGCTGGGCGAGCGCGCGCGCGCCGGGGTCAAGGTGCACGTGCTTCTCGACTGGCTGGGCAGCGTCAAGATCGACGGAAAGCTCGTGGACAAGATGAAAGCCGCCGGTGTCCAGGTCGAGCGCTACCACCCCCTGCGCTGGTACAACCTGAGCCGCCTGAACAACCGCACCCACCGCAAGTTGCTGATCGTCGATGGCGTCGTGGGCTTCACCGGCGGTGTCGGCATCGCCCAGGAGTGGACCGGAAACGCGCAGGACCCCGACCACTGGCGCGACTCGCAATTCCGCGTCGAGGGGCCGGTGGTGGCGCAAATGCAAAGCGTGATGCTGGACAACTGGAGCAAGACCACCGGCCAGGTGTTGCACGGGGTGGAGTATTTCCCGGCGCCGAAGCCCGTGGGCACGCAGAGTGCGCAGATGTTCGCAAGTTCGCCCAGCGCGGGCGCCGAGAGCATGCAGATGATGTACCTGCTCTCGATCACGGCGGCCACGCGCAGCATCGACCTGTCCAGCGCCTACTTCGTGCCCGACGAGGTCACCCTCAAGGCGCTGGTCAGCGCCGTGAAGCGCGGCGTCAAGGTGCGCATCATCACGCCCGGACGCCACATGGATGCCGAAACGGTCCGCCGTGCCTCGCGCGGCCTCTGGGGCGACCTGCTGGAGGCGGGCGTGGCGATGTACGAGTACCAGCCCACCATGTACCACTGCAAGGTGATGATCGTCGATGGGCTCATGACTTCGGTCGGCTCCACCAACTTCGACGTGCGCTCGTTCCGCCTGAACGATGAGGCCAACCTGAACGTCTACGATGCCGGCTTCGCGGCGCGGCAGACCCGCGTGTTCGAGGCCGACCTCACGCAGTCGCGGCGCATCACGCTGGAGAGCTGGCAGCACCGACCGATGGTCGACAAAGCGCGCGAACATGCACTCGCGATGTTCGGTGCGCTGCTGTAGGCAGTCCTGCCACGCGGCTCCTGCGCATTCGCCGCGAGTTCCTACGCCCTTCGCCGCCGGACTCCTACAGTGCTGAGGTGAGCCGCGGCGCATGCTGGCAGCACAGTGGTACAGGAGGCAGCGATGGCCAACCAGGAACAATCGAAAGACGGAGTCCCCGAGAAAGACGGGAATCGCCCGAGCCCCGACGTCGACCGGAATTACCGCGGCGACGGTCCCGGCAAAATGGGCCTCACCAGCGACCAGCAACCGGACCTGGTGTCGCCCAGCGGTGTGAACCAGGGCGACCACGGCGTCGCCGACGACAAGCCGATGGCCGGCGGCTCCCTGAATTTCGACGACGACGACGAGGCGCACCCGCGCGGCAAGACGACCGCGGCGGGCGGCACCTGGCAGGCGCAGGGCGGCGACAGCGCGCCGCTCGGTCCGCCGGGCGCGGGCCTGTCGGATCGCAACGGCCCGAGCGATCCGGACATCAGGAAGATCTGATCATGAAACGGGAGAACGGCATTGTTTACGGCTTGTTCTCCCTGGGTCTGATTGCCGCCGTCGGCGCCGTGTACACCGCCGCGATCGGCTATCTCTGGTTCCGGCAGGAACGGCTGTTGTTCGAGCCGACCCCCTTGCCGCCGGACGAGCCGCTGGTGCATGATGCCGATGTGCATGAGCAATCCGTCGATGTGCCGGGCGCGCGCCTTTCCGTGGCGCAGTTGCGGCTGCCCAATCCGCGCGGCGTGGTCTTCTTCCTGCACGGCAACTCGGGCAACCTGCGCGACTGCCTGGTGGATCTCGACGCCTTCCGGCAAGTGAACTTCGACGTGGTGATGTTCGACTACCGCGGCTATGGCAAGAGCACGGGTTGCATCGACAGCGAGGAGCAATTGCGTTCGGACGTGCGTGCCGTGTGGGCGCAATTCGCGCCGCAGTACCAAGACAAGCGGGTAGTGATCTCGGGCCAGTCGCTGGGCACGGCGCTGGCGGCCGGGCTGGCAGCGGAGCTTTGCGCGGCGGGCCGCAGTCCCGACCTCACCTTGCTGGTGTCGCCCTACAGCAGCATGCGGGCGCTCGCCGACGAACTCTATCCCTGGGTGCCGCGCCGGGTGTTGCGTTATCCGCTGCATACGGCGGAACACGCGGCGCGCCTGAGCGGGCCGCTGATGCTGTTCCACGGCGACAAGGACCAACTGATCGGCATCCATCACAGCCACGCCGTGCGCACCGCCGCGCCGGCGGCGCAACTGCATTGCGTGGAGGGCGCGGGACACAACGACATGCACAAGTTTCCCAGCTTTCGCGAAGCAATCGCCGGCGCGCTGGGCTGTCTCTAGTGCCATGACGGCACACTAACGTGCAACCGGCGATCTGGTCCGTCGTCATCGGCTTGCTGTTGATCTTCCTTGCCCTGAGCGGCACGGTGCTGTCACGCCTGCCCCTGTCCACGGCGATGCTGTACCTGGGCGTTGGCGCCCTGGTCAGTCCCTGGGGCCTGGACCTGTTGCGGGTGGACATCCGGGAGCACATGTTGCTGCTGGAACGCCTGACGGAAGTGGTGGTGCTGGTGTCGCTGTTCACCGCCGGGCTGAAACTCAGCCCCGGCTTGAAGGACCGCAGCTGGGTGCTGCCCTTGCGCCTGGCACTGGTGTCGATGCTGGTCACCGTGTTCGCCATCGCCGCCATCGCCTATCTCTTTCTCGGCCTGCCCTTGGGCGCCTGCATCCTGCTCGGCGGAATTCTCGCGCCCACCGATCCCGTGCTCGCCTCGGACGTGCAAGTCAATCGGCCCGGCGATCGCGACCGCCTGCGTTTCGCGCTCACGGGCGAGGGTGGATTGAACGACGGCACGGCGATGCCTTTCGTGTTGCTCGGGATGGGCCTGCTTGGCCTGCACGAGGTGGGAAGTTTCGGCTGGCGCTCGCTGCTCGTGGACGGCGTGTGGTCATCGCTGGCGGGACTGGCCGCCGGCGCGCTGATGGGGCTCGCCATCGGGAAACTGGTGCTGTACCTGCGGCGCGAGCACCAGGAGGGGGTGGGGCTGGACGATTTCCTGGCGATGGGGCTGATCGCACTCTCGTACGGCGCGGCGCTGCTGCTGCATGCCAATGGCTTTCTCGCGGTCTTTGCGGCGGGCATCGCCTTGCGCTACCTGGAACAATCGCAGGGCGGGGGACGCAGCAGCCGGCGCGCGGCGGAGAAGGCCAGCGCGCACCCGGAGCAGTCGGTGGCCGATGCGATCGCGGTCGACCCTCAGCACGCGCCCGCATTCATGGCGCAGGCGCTGCTGGGCTTCAACGAGCAGCTGGAGCGCATCGGCGAACTGGCGGTGGTGATCACCATTGGCGCCTTGTTGTGGTCGGTGCCGTGGGTGGGCGCGGCCTGGTGGTTCGTGCCGGTGCTGCTGTTGCTGATCCGGCCGCTCGCGGTGGTGTTCGGCTTGATGCGCTCGCCCAGCTCGAGCGGGCAGCGCTGGCTAATCGGCTGGTTCGGCATCCGTGGTGTCGGCTCGCTGTTCTACCTCAGCTACGCCATCAACCGCGGCCTGCCCGGCGAACTGGCGAGCCAGCTCACCGCGCTCACCTTGTCGGTGGTGGTGGCGTCCATCATCGTTCACGGGATTTCGGTGACGCCGATGATGGCGGGCTACGAGCGCGCGGCGCAGCGCCGCTCGGCGCGTCGCGCGAAAGCCGGCGCGAAGCGCTAGGCCCTCACCGCCGGGTGGATGAATCCGAGCGCCGCGCCGAGAGGATCGAACAGCGCGCCGATGCGGCCCACACCCGGCACGTCGAACGGCGCCGTCATCAGCTTGCCGCCGAGCGGGGCTATCCTGGCCGCGATGGCATCGGCATCTTCGACCCGCACGTAAGGCAGCCACGTGGACGGAACCTGCGGATGCGCGCTGGGCATCACGCCCGCGCGCGCTTTGCCGTCGCTGCCCTTGAGGATGTGGTAGCCGCCGCCCGGAAAGTGGTGGAGTTCTTCGCTGTAGCCGAACACCTGCGTGTAGAACGCGAGCGCGCGTTTCGCATCCGACGTCATGAGTTCATTCCAGCACCAGTCGCCGACCGCGATGTCGCCCGCGTCCGGCCGATCGCCCGCGATGCCGCGCCAGAGTGACAGCAGGGCCCCGGTGGGGTCCGACAGCGTCGCCGCGCGGCCGTCGTCACGATCGGCGGCAGGCAGCACCGACCGCGCGCCGGCGGCCACCGCGTCGCGCAAGGTCGCATCCACGTCGCTCACCGAAAGAAAGCCGTTCCAGTGGCAGCGGGTCCCTGGCGGCGCTTCGCGCATGGCGCCGATCGCGGTGTCGCCGTTGTGAATCAGCTGGTACGGGCGGCCGTCGCGGTGGAGCGGACGAAACTTCCAGCCGAACAAAGCCCGGTGAAACTCGCTGGCCTGCGCCGGGCTGTTCGAAAGATGCTCGAACCAGTTGAACTTGCCGGGCAAATAGCTCATGGATCTGGTTCCCGTTCGGTCTGTGCTGGTCCAAGCTACAAGCGCGCCAGCCGGCTGTCAAGCACGCCGCCTCCTACACGCAGGCCCACGCCGCGCCGACATCCCTCGGCTGTTCGGTGCGTAAAGTGGGATGCATCAGTTTCAAAGGAGAACCTTCATGAACCCTGCCAACCCATCTCGCTCTGGCGGACGCGACGCGCCGCCCGCCGCGGACCCAGTGGACAGCCGCAGCAAGCAGACCCCCAGCACCGACATGCAGGCTGAAGACGCCGGCACCGCCGAGAGCGGAGCGGGAGGTCGCGGCACCGCCGCCGAAGGCGCGATGAAACAGACGAGCAAGACCGACGCCGAGCGCGGCGGCCAACGCTGAGTTCGGCGCGCCAACGCTGAGTTGACGGGAGACTTGCAACAGCTTCCCCGAAATATGCGCTGCGCGGGCTTTGGGCTCGTCAGTGCCATCGCCGCACCGCCGTGCCTGCGCTTGTCCTACAAGGGAAAACAGCAGGTGCCGACAGCAGCGGCTTGGCGTGTGCCTAAAGTCGCGATAGGGCGGTCAAGGCCGCCCCTTGCGACTTGCGATTTCAAACAAACCTCTAGGAGTTCCTGATGAAGATGTCTCTGACACAATGCGCCGCCGCGACTTTGGCGGTGGTGGGCGCACTCTCGTTGAGTGCCTGCAATAAACGCGATGCGGGCGCGGGCGGCGGGACCGGCTCGACCAGCTCGTCGAGCAGCACCTCGCCCACCAGTCCGAGCACGGCAGGCGCCGGCAAGAGCGGCAGCAGCAGCACCGACACCAGCAGCAGCGGCTCGTCGCCCAGCGGCAGCGGCAGCACCAGCTCCATGGGCGGCCCAGGCAGCAGCGGCTCCAGCTCTGGGTCCAGCGGCAGCATGGGTAGCTCGAGCTCGGGCAGCACCAGCTCCCCCTCCGGCACCAGCGGCTCGGACACCACCGGCGGC
>JAQGMT010000105.1 GCA_028292185.1 Ramlibacter sp.
CCAGGCTCGACGTCGGTGGCATCGAGTACCTGGAGACGCCGGATGGACGACGCGTGTTCTACGACGTCAACGCCAACTCGAACCTGCGCCCGGCCATCGGCGAGGCCTTCGGCTTCGATCCGTTCGAACGCGTGGTGGATTTCCTGGTAGGGCAGCTGCGACAGTAGCGGCCTCAACCTTTGCCGGCCGGGGCGTGCTTCTTGCCAATTTCGCGCCAACTGTTCTCGTGCAGCTCGACCTTGTATTTCTTTGCCGCGGTCTTGATGCGTTTCCAGGCCGCGTCCCGCTCGTCGTCGCTGACGCCCTCGACCTGATTGAAGCGTGCGACGGCGTTGCGCACGTGGCTGGCGTTTTCCAGCGGTTCCTTGCGCTGCTTCTCGAACGCAAAGTTCGACTCGGACAGCTTGTCGCGGTCCTTCTCGTTGAGCTTGCTCATTGATCCTCCAGCATCCTTAAGGCCGCAGTCTGGCAAGTCCGGCCTGAGCCGTGTGTAGCAATCCAACCAAGTCGCAACAAGCTTTGACAGGTGCATGCCGGATCCATCGCGTCCGGCCCCTGATCCGGCTGCAGGGCCCGTGGGTCATCGCCCAGCCTGCGGCGCTTTAAAGCCTGGGTGGCGCACCTTTCCGGGGCCGGGTTCGCACAGGTCGAATGTGGTGACGCCGTTTTCGGTGGCGCTTTGCAGCCACTCCGGATGCGCGATGGTCGTGCGCATGTCGCGCGCACCGGCCTGCCAATGTTCTTCCACCATGGCGCGCGAGAACTCGTAGTCCTTGGACTCCAGCTCGTAGGGCTTGTCGCGGTAGATCAGGTGGACGATGTCCACGGGTTGGTGAGCCATGCGTTCGCCCAGCGCCATCACGGCCGGGTCGGATCGCAGCCGTGCCGGCAGCTTCTTCAGCAGGTCGGCAAGCGCTTGTTCGAGATTCACGTTCGCCGCCGCCGTGTCGGTGTTCATGCGGGTGCGGCTGGAATAGGCGATGTCCTTCTGGCGCTCGACTACCTCCGACAGCGTGTTGGGCATCGGGCCGCGCGCGCTGAACAGGTCGACTTGCAGCACCACCAGCCGCCGCGTGCGCGCAAAGGAATCCAGCACGTACTGCAAGGGCGTGTTGGACAGGAGGCCGCCGTCCCAGTAGTCCTGCCCGTCGATGTGCACGGGGGGAAAGCCGGGCGGCAAGGCGCCGCTGGCCATGATGTGTTCGACGCTGATTTCGTCGGTGGCGTTGTCGAAGTAGATCGAGTTGCCCGAACGCACGTTGACGGCGCCGACGCTCAACCTCATTTCCTTGCGGTTGATGCGCTTGAAATCGACCAGTCGTTCCAGCGTCGCCTTCAAGGGCGCCGTGTCGTAATAACTCAGGACCGGCGCCGCGCCCCCGAGCAGCAGCGGCTCGACGCGCGGCCGGAAGAAGCCGGGGATTCCCAGCAAGGCGGCGCTGGCCGCGCTCCACTGGTTCACCCAGGTCCGCTCGCCCCAATGGGTGGGTACGTTCTGCGCGGGCGCGGCGGACACTTCATGCCAGAACTGCTTGAGCCGCTCCACGCGCTGTTCCGGCGCATTGCCTGCGATCAGTGCGGCGTTGATCGCGCCGATCGAAACACCGGCGACCCAGTCCAGCTTGCTGTCGCTTTCCAGCAATGCCTCGTAGACGCCGGCCTGGTAAGCGCCCAACGCGCCGCCGCCTTGCAAAACCAGGGCCTTGGTCGCCGTCTCCATCGGTTTCGGGTCGGAACGCATATCTTATTCAATCATGCATCGTAAGCGTGCGCCGACGTAGTAGTACCTACCGGCGGTTGTGCCGCGCGTGCGCCCGCACAATGGTTCGATGGGAAACCGAAACCCTCTATCAGCATGGACCCATCTATTCACGCGCACCTTGGCGTCCAGCCGCAAGATCAAGCGCCTGACCGGCTTGTCCGCCGGGGTCGCGCGTCGCAGCCGACCGGTGGAAGGTGACTGGATTGCCGGACTCGCAATCGGCGCCACCGGGGCGAGGCGCTATCGCCTGTACCGCCCGCCGGGCGTCGGCCTGCGTGAAAAGCTGCCGCTGTTGGTGATGCTGCACGGCTGCCGCCAGGACGCGAAGTCGTTCGCCGACAGCACGCGCATGAATCGCATCGCTCGCGAGCAACGCTTCCTGGTTCTTTATCCCGAGCAAGACCGCTTGAGCAATGTGCACGGTTGCTGGAACTGGTATGACACCGAGAATGGCCGGGCGCGCGGCGAAATGGCCTTGATCATGAAGGCGATCGACCAGGTCTGCCTGCTTTACGGCGCGGACAGGGAGCGCGTCGCGGTGGCGGGCATGTCCGCGGGCGCGAGCATGGCGGCCTTGCTGGCGACCCATGAGCCCGATCGGTTCAAGGCGGTGATCATGCACTCCGGCATCCCGCCGGGCACGGCTTCGTCGATGGCGTCGGCGATGCAAGCCATGCGTGGCCGCCGCGGCACGGCGCCGCTCGATGCAAGCCCTGCGGACATGGCGGCCTCCTGGCCGGCGCTGATGGTGATCCATGGCGGCAGCGATGGCGTGGTGGCGGCGAGCAACGGGCAGGCCGCCGTGAGCATGTGGGCCGAAGCCGCGCAGGCCCAAGCCGGCGTCCGCCGCAGATTGCAGCGCGGCAAGCGCTACCCCATGAACGTGACCGACTTCTGCGAAAGCCGGCGCGTGGTCGCCACCTTCGTCGAGATAGCGCGGCTGGCGCATGCCTGGAGCGGCGGCGCGCGCGGCCAGCCCTACACCGACGCGCTCGGGCCGGACGCGTCCCGCCTGGCGTGGGCGTTCGCGGCGCGCCAGTTCGCCAGGGAAAAAGACGCTGTTTCCGCGTGACCGCTGAGCGGCCACTGGCGCATTGCGCGCCGTGGGTCACTTCACGATCAACGTGGCCTTCATCGTGGGGTGCAGCGTACAGACGTAAGGAAAGACGCCTTTCTTTCGCGCCTTGAACGTCCACGACCGCCCGCTCTGCATGTCCACTGAGCGAAACGCCTTGTTGTCCGCGGTGGCGTTGTGCGGGAACGCGTCCTTGTTTTTCCAGACCACGGTATCGCCCGCGTTCACTTCAAGGCTGGCGGGCGAAAACTGCAGTGCTTCGATGGTGACGGTGCGGGTCTTGGCGGCCGGGGCTGCCGCGGCCCCGGCACCGAAGCACACGGCCCCGGCGAACAAGGCCAACGCCGGACGCCGCAGCATCCGCCCGCCTCCTCGCGCTGGGACTTGCATCCTGCGCCTGCTTACTTGATCGATTGCTGAAGGCTCTTGGCGTGATCCAGGTGCGCGACAAAGGCCGGCCGCACCTTCACCAACGTGTCCTTGAGCTCGGCGTTCTGTGCGCTCGGGATCAGCGTTTTATCCAGCGCATCGATCACCGCCTGGTGGTAGGTCACCTCGTTGTCGATGTAGGCCTTGTCGAAGTCCTTGCCCTTCAGGCCCTTGAGCTTGCTGATGTTCTGCTCGCCGCCTTGCTTCAGGCTCTTGCTGGTGTCGCTGTCCGCGGGCTTCACCTTCAGCTTCTTGACCAGGGCGGTGGCCTGCTTGTTGACGCCGGTGTGGTCGGTGACCATCTGCTTGGCGAATTGCTGGACGTCCTTGTTCTTGGACTGCTTCTGCGCCAGCTTGCCGGCGTCGATGTCGACGGTGTTGGCCGTGACGACGATGCCGGCGATCTGTGCGTCATTGGGCGCGGCACCTTGCGCGAATGCGGCGGTGCTGGCCAACGCAAGGCTGGATAAGGCGGCGGCGAGGCTCTTCTTCATGGCAGGAACTCCTTGGATGACGTGTTGGGAACACATTAGAGTGACCCCGGCGGTCAGCCGTTCCGGAATACTGGGCAGCGCGCTTTATTGCCGAGCTGGCTTCGCGCCGCGTGAGCGTCCACTCTCGACCTGGTGCAGAAAATCGTCGAGCAGCTGGTTGAACAGCGCCGGTTCTTCCAGGTTGATCGCGTGCCCGCTCTTGGGCAGCACCACGAGGGACGCATCCGGGATGGTTGCCTTGAGCATCAGCGAGGGTTGCAGACAGGGCCCGTCTTCATCGCCCGTCATCACCAAGACCGGCACGTCGATGGCCGCGATGTCGGCCGTGAGGTCATACAGGCTCGGGCGGCGCGCCTGATAGCCGCGCATCGTGTTCGCCGAGCCCATGGCGGAATGTTCGGCCAGCTGCCGCGCGAATTCCGCGAAGCCGCGCGGGTCCTTGTCCTTGAACTGCACGCGGGCCGGGCCGTGTCCGTAGGTCGCGGCGGCGTGCTCCATCCCTTGGCGTTCGATGGCGTCGGCCAAGTTGCGCGACTCTGCCTGGTGCTGGTGATGGACGGAGGGATGCGCGCCGCTGCCGCAACCGGCCAGCGTGAGCGACAGCGCGCGCGCGGGCGCGCCCTTGGCGCAATAGCGCATGCCGAAGTGCAAGGTGGCGAAGGCGCCCATCGACAGGCCCACGATGTGCGCGGCGGGCAAGGCCAGCGCATCCAATACGCAGCGGATGTCCTCGCGCCAGCGTTCTTGCGAGTACTGCTCGACGCTGGCAGGCACGTCCGAGGGCAGGTAGCCCCGCGCGCTGTAGGTGATGCAGCGGTAGCGCCGCGCGAAGTAGCGCACCTGCGGCTCCCAGCTGCGATGGTCGCCCGCGAACTCGTGCACAAACACGATCGGCGTGCCCGCGCCGGTTTCTTCGTAATAAAGCTTCACTGCGTCGTCGGTGGTCAGCGTGGGCATGTCGATTCCTTTGCGCGAATTGTGCGGCAATGCCGGGCGCCGCCGCTGCGGCCCACTGCCGGGCAGGCGGGTCGGCATCGGGCATCAACGTTTTCCCCGGTTTGCCCGGGGGCGGGGCCGGGCGAGAATAGCGGGTTTACAGAGCCCAACAGGAAGCCCATCATGAAAATCTGGAAAGCCGCGTTCGCGGCTGTCGCCGCCTCACTCATTGCCGTCGGCACCGCCTCGGCCCAGAACTGGCCGTCGCGGCCGATCAAGATCGTCGTACCGTTCGCCGCGGGCGGCAGCACGGACATCATCGGCCGCCTGGTCGCCGACCAGCTGGGCCGGGATGTCGGGCAGCCGGCCATCGTCGATAACGTCGGTGGCGGCGCCGGCGCGATCGGCACCATGCAGGTCGAACGCGCTCCCGCCGACGGCTATACGCTGGGCATCGCGACGGTGAGCACGATGGTGGTCTACCAGTCCGCCAAGGAAAAGCCGGAATACAGCGTCGCTGACTTCGCGCCCATCACCAACATCGCGTCGATGCCCAACGTGCTGTCGGTCGGCCCCTCGATCAAGGCCAAGGACCTGAAAGAGCTGATCGCGCTGCTCAAGGCCAATCCCGGCAAGTACACCTTTGCCACGTCCGGCATCGGCAGCATCAACCACCTGCTGGGCGAAGCGTTCCAGGCCTATGCCGGCGTCAAGCTGGTGCATGTGCCTTACAAGGGCTCCGGCCCCGGCATGCAGGACGTGATGGGCGGCCAGGTCGACATGATCTTCGACCAGTTCCCCTCGTCCAAGGGCGCCATCGACGGCGGCAAGCTGCGCGGCATCGGCATCATCTCGCCCCAGCGCGTGCCCGGCTACAACATCATGACGATGGAAGAGGCCGGCCTGAAGGGCTTCACCGACGAAGCCTGGTACGGCCTGCTCGCAAGCGGCAAGACGCCGCCGGACATCGTCGCCAAGCTCGGCGATGCGATGAAAAAGGTGATCAACAATCCCGATTTCCGCGCGAAAGTGGAGAAAATAGGCGCGCGTCCGGTCGGCAACTCGCCGGCTGAATTCAAGGCGCAGATCTTGCGGGAGGTCGAACAGACCAAGAAGCTCGTCAAGGATCGCAACATCAAGTTCGAATGAAAGAAGTCATGGCCAACAGCAACTACGTAATCGACATCGGGCCGCTGCCCTCACTGAAAGTGGAAGGCAGCGATGCCCGCTTCCCGGTCGCCCGCATCTACTGCGTCGGCCGCAACTACGCCGACCACGCGCGCGAGATGGGCCACGACCCCGACCGCGAGCCGCCGTTCTTCTTCATGAAGGCGGCCAACTCCGTCGTCGAGAGCGGCTCGACCATCGCCTATCCGGTCGGCACCAAGGACGTGCATCACGAGATCGAAATGGTCGTCGCCATCGGCAAGGGCGGCAAGAACATCCCGGTCGAAAAAGCGCTGGAACACGTGTGGGGCTACGCCGTCGGCCTGGACATGACCCGCCGCGACATCCAGGGCGAGGCCAAGAAGTTGGGCCGGCCGTGGGAAATGGGCAAGAGCTTCGACGAATCGGCGCCGGTCTCCGCGCTGCGTCCGGTCAGCGCGGTCGGCCATCCGGCCAAGGGCGCGATCTGGCTGAAGGTGAACGGCGAGGTCAAGCAGCAGGGCGACCTGGCGATGCAGATCTGGAGCGTTCCCGAGCAGATCAACTACCTGTCGAACCTGATCACGCTGCAGCCCGGCGACCTGATTTTCTCGGGCACGCCGGCCGGCGTCGGTCCGGTGAAGGCCGGCGACAAGCTGCAAGGGCATGTCGATGGCGTCGGCGAGTTGCTGGTCAACTACAAGGCCTGACCCCAACGCGGTGCGTGGCCCGCTGCGGCAACCCGGCGTCAGTGAAAAGCCGGGTGGGGCCGCGCAGGCATCAGAACAGGCTTGCAGAGATGTTGATCAGCAGCGCAAGCACCGTGGTATTGAAAAGATAGGCCAGAATGCAGTGCAAGGAGCCGATGCGGCGCATCGGCTTCGTCACGAAAGAGACGTCGGCCGTCTGTCCCGACGTACCGATGATGGCGGCGAAGTAGAAGAAGTCGCCATAGTCGGGCGGCGAGGTGTCCGGAAACTGCAGTCCCGCAGGGCGGCCGTTGCACACCGCCGCATAGTAGTCATGTGCGTAATGGAGCGCGAACATCACCTGGATGAAGCTCCACGAAAACAGCACTGTGACGCCCGCGAGCGCGGCGTGCGCCGCCTTCAATACGCCATGCAAATCCTTGACCACCGTCAGTTCGGCGGCGATGGCCGCCAGGCTGGCGGCGGTGGCCACCACGACCAGGGCCAGCAGTACCAGCTGGCCATCGTCCTGAAGCTGCGCGCGGCGGCGCATCTGGTGGTGCTCCGACCGGATCATCATCGTCACCGCCATCGCGACATACAGGCCCGTGCCGCAGTTCCAGGCGATCAGCCAGCGCGTGACCGCTTGCTGTGCGACGTCCCGCGGCAGGATGAGCCCGATCAGGATGGCCACCGCCGTCGCGATAAATACGCGCGGACGAGCCCGGACCAGGCGCACCAGCAAATTTCGGGAAACCTTCATGTCTTGGCGCTGCCCACGGCCGCCATCGCGACCGCGCACACCGCCAGCGTGCAGACGATCACCGCGCCCGAGGGCAGGTCGAGCACCGCCGACAAGGCCAGGCCCAGCGCGTAGCCCACGGCGCCCAGCGCATACGCGACCCACAGCCGTCGGCGGCTTTGCATGCGGCGCGTGGCGAGCGCCGGAATGATCAGGCTCGAGAACACCAGGTACACGCCGACCAATTGCACCGACGCGGTGACGGCCACGGCAAAGGCCGCATAAAAACCGAAACGCCCCAGCCGCGCGATCCAGCCGCGCCAGATCGCGGCGAGCAGCACCGCCGAGATCGCGCCGAGCCACATCAGTTGCCGCGGGCCCACCCACAATATCTGCCCGACCAGCAAGTCCTTCAGGTGCTCGCTGCCATGCGGATTGCCCGCCAGCAGCAGGATGCCCAGGCATGCGGCGACGATGAACAGCACGCCGATCAGCGCTTCCTGCTCTTGCGGCATCTTGCGTTCGGTCCATGTGAGCAGCCAGGCGCCGAGCAGGGCGGCGGTGACCGCGGCGAGCTGCACCGCGATGCCGCCTTCCGGCACGCCCAGCGCGTCCGCCCCGATCACGCCCAGCCCGGCGATCTGCGCGATCGCCAGGTCGATGAACACGATGCCGCGGTCCAGCACCTGCATGCCCAGCGGCACGTGCGTGGCCAGCACCAGCAGGCCGGCGATGAGGGCCGGGCCGAGGATGCCCCAGTCCAGGCCGCTGTAGTTCATGGCTTCGCGCCCGCCGCCAGCAAGCGCGCCACGGTGTCGTCGTACAGGCCGAACAGGTCTTTCGCGCGCTCGTTGCCGCCCACGGTGAACGGCACCTTCACCGCGGGAATGCCGGCGTTGGTGCTCAGCCACTCCGCCGCGCGGGGATCCTGGTAAGCCGAGTAGATGATCATCCGCGCCGGCGTGGCCTTCAGTGTGGCGAGCACGTTCTGCAAATGCGAGGCCGTCGGCTCGATCCCGGGTTTGGGTTCCAGCACGGCGACCTCTTTCAGGCCAAGCCAGTCGTACAGATAGACGTAGCCTTTGTGCTGCGAGACCACGGGCACGCCCTTGAGCGGCGCGGCCTGCGCGGTCCAGCGCGCGATCGCCTGCTGCCAGCGCTGCGCGAAGTCGGCCTGCCGTTTCGCATATTCGCTGGCGTGCGCGCCGTCCACCTGCTGCAAGCGCGTGCCGAGTGCGGCGGCTACTTTGGCGATGTTGCGCGGGTCGGTCTGGATGTGCGGATTGCCGGATGCGTGCACGTCGCCCTCGGACCGATCCAGCCGCGTCGGCACCTCGAGCTTCTGGACAAAGTCGGCCGCCGCGAAGTTGCCGATCTGGCCGGGCTGCGCCTTGCTGTTGCCCGAGTGCTGCAGCAGCACCGGCAGCCAGCCGACCTCCAGCTCGGCGCCGGTGCAGACCACCAGGTCGGCGCTGCGCGCGCGCGCGATCAGGCTGGGCTTGGCCTGGATCTGATGCGGATCTTGCAACGCATTGGTCGCAACCGACACGTTGACCAAATCACCGCCCAGCTCCTTGGCCAATGCGCCCCATTCGGGCTCGCAGGCGAATACGTTCAGCGCGGCCTGCGCGGGCACCGCGGCCAGCACGAGCAGCGGCGCCGCGAGCCAGGTCCAGAAATTATTTCGATTCATGATGACTCCTTCGATCTAGAAGCTGTGGGCGCCATGCGCACCCAGGCTCATTTGGTATTGAATGAACAGCTGGTTGTCGGGCCGGCCCTCGCGCGCGTTGTCGCGGGCCAGCTGCAGCCGCACGCGCGAGAATTCGCTGGCGCTGAAATCCACCATCAAGCTGTTCTTGCGCGGGTGGTAGCCGTCGCCGGCCAGCAAGGCGCTGTTGACGCCAAAGTTGGGGCTGCCGGGATTGAGGCGCTCGGTGCGCAAGCCGACCCGCCAGCGCGGCATGAACTGGTACACGCCTTGCAGGTACCAGCCGGATTGCTCCGCGCGGAAAGAATCGGCGCTAGCGCCGCCGCTCGCGTCCGCCACCAGCGAGCCGGTGCGGGTGCTGCGCAGGTATTCGCCTTGCAGTTTGAAGTTGGTGCGCGTCGCGTTGCCGTTGGGCGCCCACTTCCACACGCCGTCCAGCACCCACACGCGCGTGTTGCCGGTGAACGCATTGGTCACGCTGTTGCCGGCCGCGTCGAGCGCCGACAGCGCCTGGTCGGTGGCCTTGGCGTTGAGCATGGACAGGCCGGCGCGCCAGCTGTGGCTCTCGCCGATGTCGCCGCCGGTGTGCGCCGTCAGCGCGCTCATGCCCGCGCCGTTGCCGCCGGTGTTGCTGCCCGGAAAGCTGCGGCCGCGCCCCAGCTCGACGCCGAGTTCGATGAAACGCTCGGTGGGCGCGAGCCAGGTGAGTTGCAAGCCGTCGTCGTTGAACTGCGTGCCCAGCATGGCCTGGTAGGCCAGTGGCGCATCGACGAAGTCCCAGACGTGCGAATGCTGCGAGTTGAGATAACCCACACCCGAGAAGAAGCGGCCGGCCTTGAGCGACAGGCCGTTGCCCAGCGCCGTGGTCTGCACGAACGCCTCTTCCACCGAGACCGAGTTGTCCGGAAGGAAGGAGATGTTCGCCGCGCCGCGCCAGTACGGGTCGATGCTGGCCGAAAAACCCAGTTCGCTTTCAGCCAGGCTGAAGCCGCGCGTACCGGGGCCGATGTCGGCGTCCGGCGGCAACTGGAAGCCGTGGATGCGATAGTCGGCCGGGTCGCGCGAGGTGCGTGCATAGGTGCCCGACAGGATCAACGACATCGATGGGTTGAATCCGCCGCCACCCCCGGATGCCGGCGCCGCCGCTGGCGTGAACGCCGGACCGGCGACTGCGATGGGTGGCGCCGCGGGTGCTGCCGCTGCAGCCGCTTCGGCGGCCTTGACCCGCTGCTCCAGCGCTCGCAGGCGGGCTTCGTAGTCGGCCCGCACGGTGTCGAATTCGCGCCGCAGCGT
>JAQGMT010000120.1 GCA_028292185.1 Ramlibacter sp.
ACAGCTTCTGCATTCCGCCCAGCCAGCGGTCGTAGTCCTGCGCCTTGTTCAGGAAGTACTTCGCCACCTCGGGATGAGGCAGCACCAGGAACTTCTCGTCGCGCATTGCGGCAACCACGTCCCCGGCCACCTGTTCCGGTGTCAACACGCCGTTGATGCCGGCCGAGCCGCTGCCGTTGGCGGTCATGTCGGTCGCCACCGACTGTGGGCACAGGCACGACACTCGTAAACCGCGTTTGCCGTACGCGATGCGCAGCCATTCGGCGAACCCCAATGCCGCGTGCTTGGTGACGCCGTAAGGCGCGGACTCCACGATGTTGAGCAATCCGGCGGCCGACGCCGTCACCACGAAATAGCCTTCACCGCGCGCCACCATCTCGGGCACCACAGCCCGGGCGGCCCAGACGTGCGCCATGCCGTGCACCTGCCACATCTTTTCCCACAGCGCATCGTCCAGTTCGATGCCGCCCATGGGTCCGAGGATGCCGGCGTTCGACATGAAGATGTCGATCTGCCCGAAGCGCTCGCGCGTGGTGGCGACCAGCGTCTGGATGTCCGCTTCGCGGCTGACGTCGCAGCGCATGGCCACGCCGCCGACATCGCGCGCCACGCCCTCGGCCCGTTCAAGATTGAGGTCGGCGACGATCACGCCGCGCGCGCCCTCGGTTGCAAAACGCCGGGCCAGTCCGGCGCCTATGCCGCTGGCGCCGCCGGTCACGATGGCGACTTTTCCGCGAATGTCCATGGCTTTCTCCGTTCGTGCAGAGTATCGCGCGCAACTGTAGCTTTGCTCCGACGTGCAACAGGATCGCGTCCTACGCGAGTGCCTTTCGCAATGGCAGAGTATCTGCTTCCTCGCGACTCAACGGGACAATGCCATGCCAGCCACGCCGCAAGTCTTAGCTGCCGCCGATATCGATGAGCCCGCCGTGCTGGCGCGAGTGGACGCGCAGTGGGAAGACGAGTACTGGCGGCGCGCCTTCTGGTGCGAGCGCTATTTCCGATCGGGCCTGGACTACGAGGACTACGCCCCTGCTTACTGCGTCGGCTACATCGGGTATGCGCAGTACGGCGGCGAATACGAGGACGCGGAGGGTTCGCTGTGCGCCAACTGGGAACGCATCAGGGGCGACTCGCGCCTGACGTTCGCCGATGCGCGGTCGGCGATGCGCGCCGCATGGAATCGCATGGTGGAGCGAGAAGAGCCTATCGCGCGCCGCCAGCAGCAGCGAGGGCCTCATCCAGCCGCGTCAGCAATGCGCGCTGCGCCGGGTTGATCTTGCGCGCGGCGGACTCCAGGTCCAGCCACTCCACCCGGTCGATCTCCGGGTAGCTTTGCCTGCGTCCCGAGCGCGGCGGCCACTCGATCTCGAAGCTGTTCGAGCGCAGGTCCGAGGGCTCGCAGTCCCCGGCGAACGCCCATGCGGTGATTCGTTTGCCGCTCTTTTGCACGATGTCCCCAAGCGGGATGTAGGGGGGCGTCACGCCAAAGCCGGTTTCCTCCGCGAATTCGCGCTGCGCCGCCGCCAGGGCGTGCTCGAGGTCGTCGTACTCGCCTTTGGGAAGCGTCCATGCGCCTTCGTCCTTGGCTCGCCAGAACGGCCCTCCCGGGTGTGCGAGCAAGACCTGCAGCGCCCCCCGGTGGCGGCGGTACATGAGCAACCCGGCGCTGTTTTTCATGCAGGCAGCGTACCGCAGTCGAAAACGCAATCGCAATCTCGGGCGCGGGTGCTACTCCTCGCCGTTCGCTCCTTCCTGGGTGCGCGCGGGTTCCGCATCGGGCTCCGCGTCGCGCGTGGCGCGCATCTGGCGTTTCTTCAACATCGCAAAGAGTGCGCTGCCCGCGCCCGCACCGCTGCGCGGTACCTCAGCCTGCGGTTCGTACGGCTCGCTCGGCGCGGCCGCCTTGCTGTCCGGACGGCTCATTGACGCTGGCTCCCCGCCGCCGCGTCGGCCTCGCCGGTCTGGTGCCGGTGTTGCTGACCTTGCGAGATCATGTGTGCCAGTGCGCTGGCAGCGCCTTCGCCCGAGTGTCGCTCCTCGCTGGCCTCGGTGCCCCCCGACTGCTCGCGGGAACCACGTTCATCCTGGGTCTCCTTGGAACTGCTCATGCTGGGTCCTGACGTTCTTTCGGTTTCGGCGCAGCACCGGCCGCGCATCTCAGGCCCGAATTCTGTTCGGCGCGACAAAGCTGAACGGTCAGAACACGGCTGAGCCATTTGTAGGATAAATTCCAATGCAGAGCAGGGAAAAGGCGGAAGCGGCGCCGCATAAAATGGGGGATGAGCACCACCGCCGTGAGCGCGCCAACTCCGAAATTGCGCGACGACGCCGGCCTGATCGGGCTGGTGGGGTTAGGCCACCTGGTCAGCCATTTCAGCCAGCTGCTGCTGGCGCCGCTGTTTCCGTGGCTGAAGGACGACTTCAGTGCGAGCTATACCCAGCTCGGTTCCCTGATGACGATCTTTTTCACGGCGTCGTGCGCGGTGCAAACCGTGTCGGGCTTTCTGGTCGACCGCTATGGGCCGCGCCCCATCCTGTTCGGCGGGCTGGGCTTGTTGGGCCTGGCCGCGTTCGGCTTT
>JAQGMT010000151.1 GCA_028292185.1 Ramlibacter sp.
GGCAGGCGGTACCCGGCGGGGGCGATTTCTGTATCGGCTGTGATGTTCGGCCTGGGGCCGGGCGCGCTTGCGCGCATCAACTCATGCTCGCCGGCGCTGTCTGAGCGTAGCGGCCTCAGGGCGCGAAACGAGTTCGCCGGCGCCGGCCCCAGGCCGAACAGCGCATCGCAGTCACCGCGCAAGCGGTGACCGAGACAGTATGAGCCCCTGACGGGTACCGCCTGCCGCGACGCGAGGTCGCAACGCGAGGTCGCAACGCGAGGTCGCAACGCGTCACGTACAGCGGAGCGAGGCTCGACTACCTGCCCCGACGCACCCTGGAAACCGAATGTAGACTCACTCGCGACATGAGAAAAGACCAGATCGAGCCGTTCTTCGCGACCTTGCGCGCGTCCAATCCCTTGCCGGCGACCGAACTGGAATTCACCACGCCGTTCGAGCTGCTGGTCGCGGTGCTGCTGTCGGCGCAGGCGACGGACGTGGGCGTGAACAAGGCCACCCGGCGGCTGTTCCCGGTGGCGAACACGCCGCGGGCCATTCTCGACCTGGGGCTGGAGCGATTGCAGGACTACATCAAGACCATCGGCTTGTATCCCACCAAGGCGCGCAACCTGCTGGCCACCTGCGCGATCCTGGTGGAGCAGTACGGCGGCGACGTGCCGCGCACGCGCGAAGCGCTGGAGTCTCTGCCGGGCGTCGGCCGCAAGACCGCCAACGTGGTGTTGAACGTGGCCTTCGGCGAAGAGACGCTGGCGGTGGACACGCACATCTTCCGCGTGGCCAATCGCACGGGCCTGGCGCCGGGAAAGAACCCGCTCGAAGTGGAGCAGGCGCTGATGAAGCGCGTGCCCAAGCAATATCTCGCCGATGCGCACCACTGGTTGATCCTGCACGGACGCTACGTTTGCGTCGCGCGCACCCCGCGCTGCTGGGAATGCGCCGTGATCCGCTATTGCGACTACCAGCCCAAGACGCCGCCGCCGGGCTGATGGCTCGCGCTCAAGCGAACAAGGCGAGGCGCTGGCGGTGGTCCATGCCGGGCAGCACCTGCCCAAGTTGCTTGTCACCCAGGCGGAATCTCTGCTCCAGCACCTGCGCGATGATCTCGCGAAAATCGGTCGTGATGGCGAGATCGCGGCTCTCATAGAGCGAGGCTGTGTCCAGCCCCGGCCACGCGCCCAGCACCTGGCCGCCTTTCACGCCGCCGCCCATCAGCCAGGCGACGTTGCCGTGGCCGTGGTCGGTGCCGTTGGTACCGTTCTGCCGCACCGTGCGGCCGAACTCCGACATCACGAGGATGCTGGTGTGATTGAGCTCCTCACCGAGGCCTTTCGCCAATGCATCGAGCGACTGCGCGAGCAGGCTGAAGCGATTGCTCAATTGGCCTTGCGCGCCGCCCTGGTTGGCGTGCGTGTCCCAACCGCCCACCGGGATGAACGCGAGGCGGATGCGGCGGTCGCGCGCCATCAGGCGTCCCAGGCGCCCCGTGTCGCCGGACAAGCCGTTCAAGGACAAGGAGCCCTGGTCCGCCTTGGGGTCGTCGCTGGCCAGCGTGTCCATGATCTCGCCGCGCGTGGCGGTGGCTTCGCGCACGACCTGGCTCAGGCGATCATCGCCCGCATACAGTTGTGCAAAGGCCTTGGCGAGCTCGGGCCGGTCCAGCGAGCCCTTGGCCAGCGCGCGGCTGCCGGTGCCCAGCGACGCAACCTCGGCCGCGCCGGTGAAGATTCGCGGCATTGTCGGCCCCAGGTTCAAGGCCTGCAGCCGCTGCGAAGCCGCTGTGGATCGGGGGCCCGCGAGCACCGCGGAGAAGCGATTGAGCCAGCCATCGGGCGTGGATTTGCGCCCGGGCGTTGCCGACTCGAGGTAGTCCTGCGCGTCGAAGTGCGAGCGCGTTGGATCGGGCGAGCCGCTGGCGTGAATGAAAGCCAGTTGTTTCGAATCCCAGTAGGGCATCAGCGGCGCGGCCGCGGGGTGCAAGCCGAACAACTTGTTCAAGGGCAGCAGGCCATTGGCCTCGCCGGGGCGGGCGATGGCGATCGTCGAACGCGACTGGTAGTAAGCGTTCTCGCCCCACGGCGCCACCAGCGACAGGCCGTCCATGGCGCCACGCAAGATCACCACGACCAGGCGAGGCTGCGGCGTGCCCGCGGCAGACACCGGCTGCGCCCGCAGGACCTGGATGCCGCCGAAGCCCGCGAGCATGGCGGCACCCGCCAGCTTCATGACCCTGCGGCGCGCGATTCGATGTTCGTTCATGGCAAGGTGTCTTTTTCTGGCCGTCGATTCACCGCTCGCATCAGCGGCGCATCATGCCGGGTGCCGCGAGGACCATCGCCACTGCAACGATGGGTGCTTCTTCGCTTTTGGCCGAAACCAGCTCTCGCGTCGCCGGCGTGACCAGTGGTCCGAGTTGCTCCATCAATTCACGAGCGGGCAAACCGCCGGTGAGTTGCTCGCGCCCGAGCCGGCCGCCCGCGACCTGCACGGCGAAGTCGAAGCGCTTGCCGACGCCGTCCGCGTTCAGCCACGCCGACTCTGTGTTCTGGTAGCCGTCGGGCGTGAGGCATCCGAACAGCGGCATGCCTTCGCCCGCGAGGAAGTTGGCCAGCGGCAGCCCGCTCTCCACGCCCCAGCCGCCGGCCCGCAACGTGGAGAGCGCGTAGTGATAAGGCGTCTTGAACTTGACGCCCACACTGGCAGGCGACCAGAACGCGTCGCTTGCGAACAAGGCGCGCAGCACGGGGGCGATTTGGCCGTCCTGCGCCAGGAACACGGCGGCGAGCCGGTCAACCAGCGCGGCATCGGGAGTGTCGCTGACGAAGTACTGAGCCAGCTTGTACGCGATGTGGTGGGCGGTGGCCGGATGCGAGGCCAGCACGTCGAGCGCGAACTCGCCTTCGCGCTGGCCGTTCGGCGCGACGCGATGGCCCATCCAGGTTTTTTCGCCGGCATCGTGCAAGCGCTCGTTGAACCAGAAGCCGGGCATCTCGCCGCCGTGCGGCCCGCCCGCAGCGCGTGCCAACGGACCCGCCGCGGCCGGGCGCCGCGGCGGCACAAGCGTCCAGCCGGTGAGCATGCGCGCGAGCTGCGTCACGTCTTGCTGCGAGTAGCCCGCGTCCACGCCCAGCGTGTGCAGCTCCATCAACTCGCGTGCGTAGTTCTCGTTCAAGCCGCGCCCGCGGCCTTCGGCTTGCGGGCCGACGCTGGTCCAGTTGTCAAGGTAGTACAGCATCGCGGGGTGGTGGGCCGTGGCGCCCAGCAGGTCGCGGAAGCGCCCCAGCGCATGCGGGCGAATCGCCGAATGCTCGTAGTGCCCCACCAGCACCCGCAGGTAGTTCTTGTTCTGGTACACGTTGAAGTGGTTGAACCAGAAATCGACCATCACTTCTTCCAGCTGCCGCGGGCTTTCGAGCGCGCGGAACAGGCGCGACTCGATGGCGGGCTGCTGGAAGCGGCGCACGTACTGCACCACCGGCCCCTTGGGCTGCACCGCATCGGCCTGCTGCCCCGGGGCGGACGTTGCACTGCCGGTCTGTACCGGCTGGCCGGCGCCTGCCGCCAGCCGGCGTTGCTGCAGCAGCGCCACCAGCTCGCGCACCGGCACGATGGGATCCACGCCGGCGAACTGGGTTTCGTTCAACCTCGCCGCGAGGCTGGCCGGCA
>JAQGMT010000168.1 GCA_028292185.1 Ramlibacter sp.
TGGCGCACGCGGCGATCCCCGACACCGGCATCGATGCGCTGCAAGGCGCCGTGCAGATCCTCGCGGCGCTGTACGCGCAGAACAGGCTCTACAAAGGAATTCGTTCGCGCGTTCCCGGCATCAAGCATCCTTACCTGAACGTGGGGCGGATCGAAGGCGGCACGAACACCAACGTGGTGCCCGGCAAGGTGATGTTCAAACTTGATCGCCGCATGATCCCCGAGGAAGATCCGGCAGAGGTCGAGGCCAATATCCGCGAAGTGATCGCCGACGAGGCGGCGCGCCGCCCCGGCATCACCCTGGAGATCCGCCGGCTGCTGCTGGCGAACGCTTTGCGCCGCTCGCCGGGCAGTGAGCCCCTGGTCGAAGCCATCCAGAAACACGCCGCGCTGGTGTTCGGCCAACCCATCCCCGCGATGGGAACGCCGTTGTATACCGATGTGCGGCTCTACGCGGAGGCCGGCGTGCCGGGAGTGATTTACGGCGCCGGTCCGCGCACCGTGCTCGAGTCGCACGCCAAGCAAGCGGACGAGCGCCTCGAGCTGGAAGACCTGCGGCGCGCCACCAAGGTGGTGGCGCGCACGCTGCTGGATTTATTAAGCTGAGCCTGAAGGAAAAAACGGCACCCGGCTAAATGGCCGGATGCCGGAAATACTGCTTGGCCGGCGGGTGCCGGCGAAATGCTTAGCGGACGCGGCCGCGACGGAACAGGTTGACGATGGCCAGCAAAATGATGGCGCCAATCAGGGACACGACCACGGACCCAATGCTGAAGCCGTCATTGATGGTCCCGGTGCCGAGCAGGGGCGAGATGAGCCATCCGCCGATGAAAGCACCAACGATACCCACGATCACGTTCAACAGGATGCCCTGTTGACCGTCGGTCTTCATGACCAGGCTGGCGAGCCAGCCAACGATACCACCTACGATTAACCAGAGTATGAAACTCATCTGACACTCCTTTGCCGCGAACGGCGGTGTTGTTGCTAGCGGGCCAGCCCTCTCGGTTCCGACCACCCGCCGCCAAAAACGAACGGCCGGTGAACGCAATATGGTCTTCGGGTATCTGGGTACACGTAGTCACTGACAAAGGCTCAGCGTGCGCGCGCATCGCGTGGCGGCGTCGGACGCGCCCTACCTGCGGACGAGCAATTTTCGATCACTGGCGCGCCCGGTCGAGAATGTCAACTCTGCCCGGCCAAGGGCGCGGCACCGTTTTTGCTTGTGTAACCACGCAACCTTTCACCTGGACCCCCAATGAAGAAACGCACATTTATTTACTCCGCTGCGGCCTGCACACTGCTCGCTCTCTGCGGCACGGCCCAAGCCCAGACCACGCCGATTAAGTTCCAGCTCGACTGGCGGTTCGAGGGCCCCGCCGCGCTGTTCCTCACGCCCGCCGCCAAGGGGTACTTCAAAGATGCGAAACTGGACGTGACCATCGACGCGGGAAACGGGTCCGGGGGAGCCGTCACGCGTGTGGCCTCGGGCTCTTATGACATGGGGTTCGCGGACCTGGCCGCTCTGATGGAGTTCCATGCCAACAACCCGGACGCGCCCAACAAGCCCGTCGCCGTGATGATGGTCTACAACAACACCCCCGCCTCGGTGATGGCTCTGAAGAAATCCGGCATCCGCAAACCAGCCGACCTGAACGGCAAGAAGCTGGGGGCCCCGGTTTTTGATGCCGGCCGCCGCGCCTTCCCCATTTTCCAGAAAGCCAACGGGATCGGCCCGGTGAACTGGACCGCGATGGATCCGCCGTTGCGCGAGACGATGCTGGCCCGCGGTGACATCGACGCGATCACCGGGTTCACCTTTACCTCGCTGCTGAACCTGGAGGCGCGCGGCGTCAAAGCCGAAGACGTCGTGGTGCTGCCCTACGCCGACTTTGGGGTCAAGCTGTACGGCAACGTGATCATCGCCACGCCCAAGTTGATCAAGGAAAACCCGGCGGCAGTGAAAGCCTTCCTTGCCGCCTTCACCAAGGGCGCCAGGGATGTAGTGAACAAGCCCGAAGCCGCGATTGCCGATGTCAAGGCGCGCGACGGGATCATCAACACCGCGCTGGAAACGCGTCGCCTGAAACTCGCGATCGACACCGTCATCAACAGCCCCGACGCGCATGCAGAAGGCTTTGGCCAGATCAATCCCGGCCGGCTGTCGCTGATGGCCTCGCAAGTGTCCGATGCCTTCAACACCAAGACCCGCGTCAGCCCGGAAGCGGTGTGGAACGGCTCATTCCTGCCGTCCAAAGCCGACCTCGACGCCGTGTTGCCCGCGGCCAGGAAATGAGCGAGGCGTTCAGCGCCGAAGCGCCCTTCGTCACGTTCGATGATGTCTGGCTGGCCTACGACGAGGAGCTGCTGGCCCGGGGCCAGTACGCGGTCGAGGCGATCGATCTCAGCGTGCGGCAGGGCGAGTTCATCGCTATCGTCGGGCCGTCGGGCTGTGGCAAGTCGACCTTCATGAAACTGGCCACGGGTTTGCGGATGCCCTCGCGTGGCCGCATTCTCATCGACGGGCGGCCGGTGACCGGGCCGTTGAAGATTTCCGGCATGGCTTTCCAGGCGCCGTCGCTGCTGCCTTGGCGCACGGCCGTCGACAACGTTCTGCTGCCCCTGGAGATCGTCGAACCGTATCGCCGCAGCTTCAAGGCCAGGCGCAGCGAGTACACGGAGCGCGCCCGCCAGCTGCTGCGCAAGGTGGGCCTGGCCGGGCATGAAGACCAGTTTCCCTGGCAGATGTCCGGAGGAATGCAGCAGCGCGCCAGCATCTGCCGCGCGCTGATTCACGAGCCCAAGATGCTGCTGCTGGACGAGCCTTTCGGCGCTTTGGATGCGTTCACGCGCGAGGAGCTGTGGTGCATCCTGCGTGACCTGTGGACGGAGCAGCGCTTCAACGTCATCCTGGTGACGCATGACCTGCGCGAGTCGGTGTTCCTGGCCGATACCGTGTACGTCATGAGCAAGAGCCCAGGGCGCTTCATGCTGAAGAAGGATATCAACCTGCCGCGTCCGCGTGACCTCGAGATCACCTACACCGCGCAGTTCAGCGACGTCGTGCACGAGTTGCGCGGGCACATCGGCGCAATACGTTCGCAGCCGGCATCCGGAGCGACGTCGTGAAAGGCCGGCGGCTGGAGCGATGGTCCCCCTGGATCCTGCTGGTGGCGGTCGTGGCCCTGTGGCAGATCGGCTGTTCGGCCTTCGATGTTTCCGAGTTCATTTTTCCAAGCCCCTTGCGCATCTGGAATCAGCTGCTGGAATTCAAGGGCATCATCGCTGCGCACGCGTGGCGCACCTATTGGGTCACGATGGCCGGCTTCGGGCTGGCGATTGCCGTGGGTGTGCTCCTCGGATTCGTCATCGGCAGCTCGCGCATCGCCTATGCCGCGGTCTACCCCCTGATGACCGCATTCAATGCCTTGCCCAAGGCGGCATTCGTCCCGATCCTGGTGGTGTGGTTCGGCATCGGCGCGGGTCCTGCCATCCTCACCGCATTCCTGATTTCGTTCTTTCCGATCATGGTCAATATCGCCACGGGCCTGGCCACGCTGGAGCCGGAGCTGGAGGACGTTCTGCGCGTGCTCGGCGCCCGGCGCTGGGACGTGCTGGTAAAGGTCGGCCTGCCGCGATCCATGCCGTATTTCTATGGCTCGCTGAAGGTGTCCATCACGCTCGCATTCGTGGGCACCACCGTGTCGGAGATGACGGCCGCCAATGAAGGGATTGGCTACCTGCTGATTTCTGCGGGCTCCGCGATGCAGATGGGCCTGGCGTTCGCGGGCCTGGTCGTGGTCGGTGCGATGGCCATGCTGATGTACGAATTGTTCAGCATGCTCGAGAAGCACACCACCGCGTGGGCGCATCGCGGTTCGCGAGGCCAGAACTGAGCCCTGGCTGCGGCGCGGCGGTCGATGCCGCAAGGTGGAGTCCTACGGCAGCAACAGCATCGCGCCGCCGTTGATGCGGTGTCCTCTCCGTCATGGTCGCGCTGACAGGCCCCGCACACTGCACGTCATTCACCCAGATTCCAAGGAGTTCCACCATGACTGCATCCGTCTCCGGCCACTCGCGCAAGAGCCTCATGTCATACGGCGCGGCCGCACTGCTGGCGATGACCGCCGCCACGGCCCAGGTCGCCACGGGGACCACCGGTATCGATGCCTCCGGCAGCTTCCAGCAGGAAGTCAACGCCTGCAATAACGGCCGCACGCAGGAAGACCAGGCCACCTGCCTGCGTGAAGCGCGCAACGCGCAAGCCGACAAGCAGCGCGGGGTGCTGGACAATTCAGGTGGGCAATTCCAGTCCAACGCACAAGCGCGTTGCGACGCACTCAGCGGTGAGGAGAAGGCGGCGTGCCAGGCGCGCCTCATCGGCTATGGCACCACCAGCGGCAGCGTTGCCGGCGGCGGCGTGTTGCGCGAAGTTGAAACCGTGGTGCTGCCCCCTGGCGC
>JAQGMT010000208.1 GCA_028292185.1 Ramlibacter sp.
AGTTGCACCACTGGGATGCTCATGAACATTCGCACCTCGGCAGCCCAGGGACAAAGCCCTACGGCAACGGCGTCGTCCTGTGGTTCATGTCCGAAGCAGTCGAGCAAGACTTCGAGCGTGCGGTTCAAGCAGGCGCCGAGGTGCTCGAACCGATCAAGGTCAACCCCCTGGCGAACCACCTGGAGTTCTGGCTTCGGGAGCCAAACGGCTATGTGGTCGTCGTTGCCGGCCCGTACGGTCAGCTCGGCGCGTTCGCCGAGAATGCCGCCTGACCCTCCATTCCCAGGAGGAGCGCCATGGCCAAATACCTGATCTCTTTTCCAAGCGCGGCAATGGTTGTGCCCGATGGCGAATTGGGAGCGGTAGGCCGCGACGCGCGTGCTGTGATCGATGAGGCGAAAGCCGCCGGTGTTTACGTCTTCGCCGGCGGAATCGACGAAGGCGTACCGCCCGTGCTCGTCTCTGCCGACGGCACGGTTGCAATGGGCGGCTATCCTTGGGCACCCACGCTCGATGGGGGCTTCACGGTGTTGGAATTGCCTTCGCGCGACGAGGCAGTCGCGTGGGCGGCGCGTATCGCCAAAGCCTGTCGATGCGGCCAGGAATTGCGCGTCTTCGGGATCGACCCACAGTCGTAGCTTTCACAAAAGGTTCAATATGGAACAGCGTAGCGTTGCCGTCGGAGCTTCAGACGATCATCAGTTTCAACCGCCATTTCGGGCGACGTTTGGGTTGGGAGAACGCGTCCGCAAAAAGTCGGGCGCCGCGTGGCAGGGCCGTATCGTCGGCTGGTACAGCACGAAACTGACGCCAGAGGGCTACGCCGTCGAGTCCGAAGCACACCCAGGCTCGGTGCAGATTTACCCGGTCGCAGCGCTTGAGCGCGTGGCCTAACCCTTCAATCGAGAGTAAGTGCCCCGGCGAGCCGGGTCACGCCCCTCATCTCAAACGTCAGGCCACATACACATGGCTGACGCGCTACATCGCCGGCGGTGGTTGTCCCTCCATCTGCGGCAACTTCGCGTCAATGCAGGCCCAGGATGGCGCGCTGGACGTCCAGATGGTCATCGCAGGACTGGCGAGATTCGGGTCGTCGAATGTCCCGGCTCGAACAAAGATCAGGTGTGGCCGGGCCTCGGCCTCGCTGAACAGCGGTGTGCCGCACGCGCCGCAGAAACGACGGTGCATTCGATTGCCGCTGTCTGCGATGCTCGCAAAGTCACGTGTTTCTCCCGTAACCTTGAACGCCGCCGTGCGAAAGCAGGCGCCAACCGTTCCGCTGCCTGCACCCAAGTACTGACAGTCCCGGCACCAACAAACGCGCGTAACGACTGGCGGCTCCAAGCTTTCCCAGCGAACCGCACCGCAGAGGCACCTGCCAGTTATTGTCATCGTTCGCTCCAAAGTCCAAAAGCGGGGAAGGCCCAGCCCACAGATCTTACCGTCGGCGTCAACGCTGCCTTTGCGGCGCCGCAGGACCGCTGGCAAGGGCGTTCTTGGCAAGATCGATTCCCACAGTGACAATGGCCACCGACTTCCCCTTCCAACGAGTTGATGAATGCTTGAACTCAGACCGACCTGCGAGAACTGCAACAAGGCGTTGCCTCCCGACTCGCTTGAAGCGCGCATCTGCACCTACGAGTGCACGTTCTGCGTCGCGTGTGTCGATAACGTCCTGGAGAACGTCTGCCCGAACTGCGGCGGCGGATTTGTTCCCAGACCGATCAGGCCTTCGAAGAACTGGAAAGGTGACAACTTCCTTGGTAAGGACCCTGCGAGTACCAAGGTCAAGCACAGGCCAGTTGATCCGGCAGTTCATGCGCGCTTCTCGGCCGCAATCAAAACCATACCGCCTGACCAACGATAGGAGCGCGTCAATGCAACACGCGAATTCCAGAACACGGCAAGGCCTTGAATGGCTGCAGTGAGCAAAGTTCTTGCATCCTTCGAAGATCGGTTCGGGTCTCAATGCGTGGATATCTTCGTTCGCGAAGATGGCACGTTCGGGTTCGAAGAGTTTCGAGGCGACTCAGATGGGAACGGCCGCTGGCAGTCGCTGGGCAAGTACTCTCAGCTCTCCTTCAGCTCGGGCGAAGAGACGCTCCTCGAGGCCAAGCAACGTGTTGTGTGGCTCGAGAACACCGGTCCGTGGCGTTGGTAAACAGCACACGGTCTCTCTCCTTCAAAAGGGGTGAGGGCATAGCGTGCCGCTCCTGCCCGACGTTAGCTCCCATGTCGCGCCACGCAGTTCTGGCCCTCGCTCTCGCATTCGTGTTGCTGCCCGCCTTCGGCGCGGGTGACTCCGGCCAGGACGAGCAACTGATCCAGCAGTCTGACATTCCCAAAGACGCACCTCGTTTCGCGGACTATCCGGCCAAGCCATACGCTGGCGCAAACGCGGCGCCCGACGTCAGCAGCGACCCGCGTTCAAGCAGGTACCGGACGCAACTGAAGAATTGGGCCCGGGAGAAGCCCAATTTCGCGGGCCACTACATCCTCGCAACGTGGGGCTGCGGAACCGGCTGCACAGAAATTGCCGTCATCGACGCAATCACCGGGAAGGTGTTTCATCCGCCCGGCGCACGCACCAATCACATCGAGGATGTGGATCCCGAAGTGCTCGTGGAAGTCAGGGAGAACGAGCGTCGTGCGGACTTCGGCGCGTTGCGTTACCGTGCTGACAGCCGTCTGCTGATTTTGTTTGGAGCCCCGGAGGGGCGAGCAGACAATCAGGGGATTTCATATTTCGTTTGGGAGGACGAGCGGCTGAACAGAGTGCGTTTTGTTGGAAAGGGTCCATCTCTGCCGATGCCTCGCGCGTCATCTTCAAACCGTGCCCGATGAACGCCCGCACCGTGTCTACGGCGCTCGGGGTGGGTGTCGGACTTGTCGCGTGGCAGCATCCAATCTGACTTTCCAAACCCTTCCTTCACCTGCATCATGACCACCACACTTGCCTGGCTTTTGTTCGCACTGGGGATGGGGCACATCGGCTACGCCTTCGTCAAGTTCCGCACCCCGTTGTTCGATGGCATATCCGCCGGGGTCATTGGCCAGTTTGGTTCACCGGAGATCAGGCGCACCGCTTTCTGGTTTGCCATGTTCGGCCCGCTGCTCATGCTCGCCGGCCAAGTCGCCGTGCACGCAGCCGCAGCAGGTGACCTGAGTCTTTATCGGATGGTTGGCTGGTACCTGCTTGCCGTCTCGATCGTGGGCCTTTTTGTGATTCCCAAGTCGCCCTTTTTGCTGGGGACCCTCATCTCGACGCTGATCGTCGCGGCAGGCTACGGAGTCATATGAACCTCAATCCAAGCCAGCCGCGGGCCGTTAAGGCCCCGGACATGCCGCTGCCGAAAAACCACCAGTAGCGCAGCCATCCAGGCGGGGGACCAAACCCCGTTCCTTGGCAAGATCGAATGGGGCAGTGACAATGGCGGGGGAGCCCTGACGGGCCCCGGCGATCACGCATCGGCGAGAGAAGGCAGCGTGACGCGCCGGAATTCAACGCGCGATCGCGAGGCCCCATGTCCGTCGAGGAATGCGAATTCCCATGTGCCAGCCAGCTGGATCGCCGCTGGGTGGAGGCCGCGTACTTTAGCGATTCATACCGTGTGCCCTTGCTCGACACGCGCGCCACCGTCTGCGAGATCTTTTTCGCGATCTTCGGGCACCACCCAGCTTGGATGAAGCGCGTGCTGATGGCCAGGAACGCCATCGCGCGCTGGTGCGGGCTCGATGCACCCACCGCCTCGGAGCTCGTCAACATCGAAGCCCGGAGCCGCTACAGCGTCGGCGACAAGATCGGGGTGTGGCCCATTTTCGCGCTGAGCGAGACCGAACTCGTCGCCGGCCGCGACAACAAGCACCTGGACTTCAGGCTGTCCGTCGTCAAGGAAGCCGACGGCGGCCATGGAAGTGTGGTCGTGTCCACGGTCTGCAGGGTGAACAACGTCTTCGGCCGCATCTACCTGCTCTTGATCATTCCGTTTCACCGCTGGGGCATGCAGATATTGTTGGCGAGGGCCATGGCGGCGGGCAGGCTGTGAAAGCCGATGGCCGGGATTCCGATGCTCGCCTGGCGCTCATCGTGGCCTCATATGCATTTTGCGTCTCCTTGCCCCATGGTGGCGGTGGCTGATTGCTTCTGACAAGTCGCCAGCAGCCGACCCGGTATAAAGTCATGCGCTCGGGCGACGGTCAAACGAAACGGAGATCACGATGAAACGGTATCCCTTCATGAAGCACTCTTCACTGGCCGCAAGCGCCTCGGCGTTGGGCCTGGCATTGGCCATGTCGCCGATGGCCGCCGCGCAGGCTGCGGAACTGCAGGTCCTGGCCGGTGGGGGGATCGCCGGGCCCATGCGCGAGCTCGCCTCGCAGTTCGAGACCGCCTCCGGCCACAAGCTGGTGATCCGCTTCGGCACCACGCCCGAATTGATCAAGATGGCGACCGGCGGTCCGTTCGACCTGGCCGTTGTGCCGCGCGAGGTATTCAAGGACACCGGAGCGCAAGCGCAGTTCGTCTCGCCGCCCAATATCACCATCGCCCGTGTGGGTCTTGGCGTCGCGGTTCGTGCCGGCGCCCCCAGGCCGGACATCAGCACACCCGAAGCGCTGAAACAGGCGCTGCTGAAAGCCCAGTCCATTGCCACGACGCCGGCGAGCGCGGCGGGCGCGCAGGTCATGCGGGCGTTCGATGCGCTTGGCGTCGGCGATGCGATCAAAGCCAAGATCAAGCCGCAGCCCGGCCCGGCGCAAATCGTGGAAGCGGTGGCGAAAGGGGATGCGGAACTCGGCATTTTTCTGATCAACACGATCACCGCGCCCGGGCTCGATGTCGTCGGCCCGTTCCCCGCCGAACTCCAGCAGGAAATCGTATTCGACGCCGCGGTTGCCGCGAACTCGAAAGACGCGCAAGCCGCCAAGGCGTTCATCAGCTTCCTGCAGACGCCCGCCGCCATCATGGTGATCAAGGCCAAAGGCATGAACCCGGGCTGAGGATGAAACCGTCCACCCCCTCGGCCGACTGGCCCCTGCGACTTGCAACCTGCGCGATCTTGGTGCTGGGCGCCGCCGGGGTGATGATCTGGCACGGAAAGGAAGACATTCCACCCGCCAAGGCACAGGGGCCGCAGCAGCGGCGCAGCGCGGACGTGGTCGAAACGGCCGCTCCAGAAGGCACAGCCGCGATCTCTCGTTCGCCCACGGTGGGTTCCACTGCCCCCGTCACTTTGCAGCCGACCGACCCGTTCACCGCTTTCGTGGAAGCGTCCAAGTCGAACCCGGGGCTGCTCCTGGCAAGCCAAACGCCTGTGCCGAACACCGAGCAGATGCCCCCCGAAGCATTCAGGCAGGCACTCGAACAGGCCAAGCCGCCACCCCCGCTTCCCATCACGTCCCCGTTCGGGTCGCCGAACTAAGCTTGTTGACGCAGCCCAACTAAAGGTTTAGATTCTTTCGAGAGGGGCCGCAGTTCGGAATCCCCAGACCTTCAGGGTTCAGGGACACACTCGATCGAAGTTGCGTTGGCGCCTGTTCGCGGCCAGAGGAGAATTCCATGTTCGCCGAATATTGCGCCCGCTGGCATCGCCGGCTCAAGGTGCTGTTGCTCGCTTTTGGGCTGGCAGTGTCGGTCAATGCCCATGCGGCCGATACATACGACACGACCACCGGGGTCTTGACGATTCCGTTGCTGGTGATCGGCAACACTGCTTTCTTCAACGTCAGGATCACCATCGGTGGTCTTGTCGGCGTGACCGGCGGCACAGCGGTCAATGCTTACGACACCTTCTCGGGCGGGCAATTGTCGATCCCATCGCTTCAGCTGGGAGCGAATGTTTTCACGAACGTCGTGATCAGGGTGGGAACCATCCTTGGCATCGGCGGCGCGACGCCGGCGTTCGTGTCCGCCCCCGTGCTGGTGCCGGTCAATCCGCTTGCCGACGCCACCGTCGGGCAAGCGTATACGAAGAGCCTCGTGGGTGGTGTATGGCCTTCGAGCACTTACACCTATTCGATCGATACGCTTGCGAACGGCTCGCTCCCCACCGGCATGACCATTCACCAGGACGGAACCTTGAGCGGCACGCCGTTCGCCACCGGCAGGGCGGACGTCAACGGCCACCAGATCCCGAACACCTTCACGTTCGGCGTTTGCGCGACCGACACGTTATCGCGTGTGACGTTAACGCCATGCCCACAAACTTCGATCACCGTGAATCCCGCCGCTTCAACGCTCACCGTGTCGAAGGCAGGGACCGGCAGCGGTACCGTCACTTCGTCGCCTGCGGGAATCGCGTGCGGCGCGACGTGCTCAGCGAGCTTTGCCAGTTC
>JAQGMT010000209.1 GCA_028292185.1 Ramlibacter sp.
GTCCGGTGGGCTGGAGCGAGCCTTTCGCGACGCAGTGGCCGGTGGATGGGATCGTTGCGGAGAATGGGGCGGTGGCGCTGGTCCGCGAAGGCACAGGGCTGCGCAAGTTCTACCAACAAGACAAGCAATTGCGGGAGGCCAACTTCACCCGCATGCAAGGTGTCGGTCAACGCATCGTCACCGAAGTGCCAGGCGCTGTCTTGTCGCGCGACAGCGCCGGCCGCGAAACGGACATCGCGATCGACCACAGCGAGTACGCGCATCTGCCTCCTGCCCGCATCGCACAAGTCGTTCGCATGATGCAGGACGAGGGCATGAACGCGACGGTCAGCTCGATCCACATCAACGGCTGGTTCGGCGACCACAACAAACTGTCGGGCGCACGCTGGATCGTCCGGGAATTGCTGGCGCGTGAACTCGATGAGGAGATCGAGCGCTGGGCCTACGTCGGCGACTCCACCAACGACGTGCTGATGTTCAAACATTTTCCGCACAGCATCGGTGTGGCGAACATCCGGCGCTTCGAATCCCAGCTCTCGCACCCGCCGAGGTACGTCACGCCGGGTGAGCGTGGCGCGGGCTTTGCGCAAGTGGCGCAGGCGCTGCTCGCCGCGCGCCGCGAGAGCTAATGGCCCTGGCGGGACTTGTGCTCGGCGCAGGCCTGCGCAAATGCTTCCAGCGTGCGTGCATAGAACGGGTTGGAGGCGTGACGCCACTCCGGATGCCATTGAACGCCGAAGGCGAAAGCCGGCGCCTTGGCCACGCGCACTCCCTCGATAAGCCCATCGGGCGCGTACGCCTCGGCCAGCAAGTCGCGCCCGAGCCGCTTGATGCCCTGTCCGTGCAGTGAGTTGACCTTGACCGAGGTGCCGCCCGCCCACTGCGCGAAGGCGCTGCCCGGTTCCAGCCGCACGTCGTGGCGGGTCGCGAACTGCACAGCCAGGTCGTCGTCCTGCGGCTCGCGATGGTCCATCAAGCCCGGCTCCGCATGCACTTGCTGGTGCAGGCTGCCGCCCAGTGCCACGTTCATTTCCTGCAGGCCACGGCAGACCCCCAGCAAAGGCACGCCGGCGGCAATCGCCGCCGGCACCAGCGCCATCGTCAAGGCATCACGCCGTGGATCGAGCCGGTCGGTGGCCAAGGCGGCGGCGCCGAAATGCGTCGCTTCGACATTCGATGGCGAGCCGGTGAGCAGCACGCCATCCACCAGCGGAAGCAGGTCGGCCACGTCCGCCGCGCCGGCCATCGGAAACAACACGGGTTGCAGGCCCAGGTCGGTCACCGCCAGGGCATACCGATCAGCCAGCACCGTATAGCCGCCGGGATCATCGAGGTCGAGATTGCGATGGCAGGCGGGCAACCAGACGATTGGCTTTTTCGCGCGCATCCCCGCATCATGCCGGAGGATCGGCGCACGGGGAGCGGGCGTTTGAGACGCTGTAGGACGAAGCCGCCAACTCCTGAAGCGCAAGCCAGTTTCCAGGCCGTTCGACGATACTTGAAATTTTTCTGAGGTACTGCGATGGGAGCGCTGGAGCGGAACAACGTGCACGTGAGCGGCAACGGCCCGCCGATGGTCTTCGTCCACGGCTTTGGCTGCGACCAGAACATGTGGCGCTTGCTGGCGCCGCACTTTGCCAAAGATCACCAGGTGGTGCTGCTGGACCTTGTGGGCAGCGGAAAATCCGATCTTGCTGCGTACGACAGGGAAAAGTATGCCACCCTGGACGGACATGCGCAGGATATCTGCGAGGTGCTCGAGGTGCTGAACCTGTCCGGCGCCGTGTTCGTCGGGCACTCGGTCAGCGCGATGATCGGCCTGCTGGCCGGCCTGAAGCGTCCGCAGCGCTTGCGCGCGCACGTGATGGTGGGCCCTTCCCCCTCGTACATCAACGACGGAGACTACGTCGGTGGTTTTCAGCGCTCGGACATCGAGGAACTGCTGGAAACGATGGAGGCCAATTACCTGGGCTGGTCGAGCACCATGGCTCCCGCCATCATGGGCGCGCCGGATCAGCCCGAGTTGGCAGTCGAATTGACCAACAGCTTTTGCCGCACCGACCCGGACATCGCCCGGCACTTTGCGCGGGTGACCTTTCTGTCCGACCTGCGGCAGGAACTCCCCAAGCTGCACCAACCCACCCTCATCCTGCAATGCAGCGACGACATGATCGCGCCGGTCGCGGTTGGCGAGTACATGAGGCGGCACATCCCGCAGAGCACGCTCAAGATCATCAAGAACGTGGGCCACTGCCCGCACCTGAGTTCACCCAGCGCCAGCGTGGACGCCATCGAGAGTTTCCTCCACGGCTTGTGACATGAATTCCCCCGGCCCGCCAGCGGTCGAACAGCTGTTCGAGCACGCCCCTTGCGCCCATCTCGTGGCCGACATGGGCGGGCGGCTGGTGCTTGTCAACGCGACCTTGTGCGACTGGCTGGGCTACGACAAGACCGAGTTGCTCGCCGGCCCCACCTTCGCGGACCTGCTCTCGATGGGCGGGCGGATTTTTCACCAGACACACATCGCGCCCTTGCTGCGGATGCAAGGCTCCGTGGCCGAAGTAAAACTCGACTTCCGGCGCAAGGATGGCAAGCTGCTGCCGGTGATCGTGAACGCCACCGAGCGGCCATGGAACGGCGTTCCGTTTCTGCACGTGGCGGCGTTCGTCGTCGAAGACCGCCATCGATACGAGCAGGAGTTGCTGCGGCAGCGCCAGCGCGCGGAGGAACTTGCCGCGGAGAACGCACGCGGACAGCGAGAGCTTGCCGCCGAGCGCGGGCGGGCGGAGGAGCGCGCCGCGTTCGCCGAAAAGCTGGTGGGCGTGGTGAGCCACGACATCCGCAATCCGCTCTCGGTGATTCGAATGAGCACCGTGCTGCTTGAACGCAGCGGCCTCTCGGATTCCCAGCGCGTCACGGTGGATCGGGTCGCCCGCGCGGTGACGCGCGTGAATCACCTGCTCGGCGACCTGCTGGACTTCACGCAAGCCAAGCTGGGGCGAGGGCTGGAACTGGTGCCCGCGACGGTGGATCTGCATCAAAGCCTGAGCGACAGCATCGCGGACCAGCAGGTCGCATTTCTGGATCGCGAGATTCGGTTCGAACGGCACGGCAGCGGGTTTTGCGTGGCGGACGTCAATCGCGTGCTGCAAGCGGTTGGCAATCTCGTTGCGAACGCGGTGGCCCACGGCGCACCGGATCGGCCGGTCACCGTCACCACCGCCAGCAGGGCCGATACCTTCACCATCAGCGTCCACAATTTCGGCGCGGTGATTCCGGCGGATCAAATCCCGAACCTGTTCCAGCCCATGGTGCGGGGCCCCGAAGCACACGCCGAAGAGGGAATTGGCTTGGGCCTATTCATCGTGCGAGAAATCGTCGAGCGCCACCAAGGGACGATCCATGTGGATTCCTCGACCGAGCGGGGCACCACTTTCACGATCGTCCTGCCGTGCACTCCGCCCGGCTCGAGTTCGTGAACCTGTTTATGTACGCGCCAGCACGGCCCTGAGCGCATCGCCGGTGTGCGTGCCGCGCTTGACGAGGCCTTCCGGCGTGGTGGCCGCCACCACCTTGCCGCCCGCATCGCCGCCTTCCGGGCCGAGGTCGATCACCCAATCGGCTTCAGCGATCACGTCCAAGTCGTGCTCGATCACGATCACGCTGTGGCCGCCGTCCACCAGCCGATGCAGCACCCGCACCAGCTTTTCCACGTCGGCCATGTGCAGGCCCACCGTCGGCTCGTCCAGCACGTACAAGGTGTGCGGCGGCTTCTGGCCGCGCCGGGTGACGTCATCGCGCACTTTCGACAGCTCCGTCACCAGCTTGATGCGCTGGGCCTCACCGCCCGACAAGGTGGGCGAAGGCTGGCCCAGCGTCAGGTAGCCCAGGCCCACGTCCTCCAGCAGTTGCAGCGGATGGCTGATGTTCGGCATCGAAGCGAAGAATTCCACCGCGTCGTCCACTTCCATCTGCAGCACGTCGCCGATGCTCTTGCCGCGCCAGGTCACCGCCAA
>JAQGMT010000210.1 GCA_028292185.1 Ramlibacter sp.
TGGACGATGCGCGCAAGGCGGCCGATGCCTCGGCCAGGCGTTATAGAGACGGCGCACCGCTGTCGGCCATCGACGGCATGCCCGTCGGCATCAAGGACCTGATCCAGACCCGCGACATGCCCACCGAAATGGGCAGCCCCATCTTCAAGGGTGCGCGCACGGGCAACGACAGCGCCGTGGTGCGGGCGCTGCGCCAAGCAGGCGCCATCGTGCTGGGCAAGACGGTGACCACCGAGTTCGGCATGTCGCATCCGGGTCCGACCACCAATCCGTTCGATCCGCGCCGCACCCCGGGCGGATCGTCCAGCGGTTCGGCGGCGGCGGTGGGCGCCGGCATGGTGCCGGTGTGCATCGGCAGCCAATTGCTGGGTTCGATCTTGCGGCCCGCCGGCTACTGCGCCAACATCGCGATCAAGCCGACCTTGGGCGCGATCCATCGCGGCGAGCGCATGGGCAACAGCCAGGGCCATCTGGGCGTGCATGCGTCCTCGATGATCGATTTGTGGAACACCACCTACGAGCTTGCGTTGCGGGCCGGCGGCGACCCGGGATATCCGGGGCTGTATGGCGCCGCCGAAACACCGGCTGCACGCAAGCCGCGCCGGCTGATCGTGATGGAGACCGAAGCCTGGCATCAGGTCGAGGCCCCGACGATCGAAGCTTTCGAGAAGATCCTGCACTCGCTGCGCCAGCAAGGCGTCGAGGTGCTGCGCCGGGGCGACCATCCACTCATCGAGATGTTCGAGCAGTCGATTGCCGACAACATGGCGATGTGCCGCGACGTCATCGGCTTCGAAGGGCGCTGGAATTACGAGAACCTGTTCGACCGCGCGCCCGGGATGCTGAGCGAAAGCCTGATGCAGCGCCTGAAGCGCTGGCGCACGCTCACGCGCGAGGAATATCGCGTGGCCTTGAGCAAGCGCCAGGAAGCGCGCAATCGCCACGCGGCGCTGGCGCACGTGGGGGACGCGCTGATCGGCTTGTCGTCGAATGGCCCGGCCGCGTTTTTCGGCGATGAAACCGGCAGCGGACAAGGCATCGTGCACACCACGGGCACGCCTGCGATGGCGGCGCCTTCCTCGACACTGGGCGCGCCGGCCGTGGTCGTTCCCTTGTTGTCGGTGCATCGGATGCCGCTGGGCGTGCAGATTGTCGGCCAGCCGCACGGCGATGAAGCCACGGTGGGCATCGCGCGCTGGATGCTGGAGAACCTGCCGGTGGGCAGCGTCGCTTGATGCCGCCCGTTTCATGAAGAAGGACGCGTTTCTGCCTTACACGATCTCGGTCGAGCATCTCGGCAAGACCTACAAGAGCGCCGATGGGCAAGCGCTGGTCGCGCTCAAGGACCTGAGCTTCGAGATCCAGGACGGCGAATTCATTTGCCTGGTCGGGCCGAGCGGCTGCGGCAAGTCGACCTTGCTGAAAATCCTGGGTGGCTTGCTCAAGCGCACCAGCGGAGCGGCTCGCATCGGCGAGCGCAGCCTCGACGGCCCCGGCCCCGACATCGGTTTCGTGTTCCAGGCGCCGACGCTGCTGCCCTGGCGCACCATCCTCGAAAACGTGTTGCTGCCCACCGAGATCCGCCGCTTGCCGGTGGAACAGTTTCGCGCCAAGGCGCTGGAGTTGCTGGCCATGGTGGGGCTGGCCGGCTTCGAGAACCGCTATTCGTCCGAACTGTCCGGCGGCATGCAGCAGCGCGCGGCGATCGTGCGGGCCCTGGTGCAAGACCCGCCGGTGCTGCTGATGGACGAGCCCTTCGGCGCGCTCGATGCGCTGACGCGCGAGCAGATGAACCTCGAGGTGCTGAAGATCTGGAGCCGCACGAAGAAGACCGTGGTGTTCGTGACGCACTCGATCGCCGAAGCCGTGTTCCTGGCCGACCGCGTGTTCGTCATGACCCCGCGGCCGGGCAAGATCGACGAGATCATCAACATCGAGCTGCCGCGCCCGCGCGACCTCTCGCTCATCAACACCGACAAGTTCGGCGTGTACGCAAGCCGCATCCGCCAGCTGCTGCAGGCCAAGGGAGACCTGTCGTGAACGACACCGTGGTGCAAAGCGCCAAGCCGGTACGGTCCTGGCCGGCCAGTCTCGCGGCGCTGATCCGCAAGCGCCCCGACTTGACGATCTCGCCGCTGATCCTGCTGCTGCTGCTGGCCGGCTGGCACTACGCAACGAAAAACCTGGGCATTCCCAGCTTCATCCTGCCGCCGCCCGGCGAAGTGTGGGATGCGCTGGTGGCGGGGGTGATGACCGGACCGAAGGACCTGGCCGGCTTCTGGTACCACGGTGGCGTCACCATCGCCGAGTCGCTGCTCGGATTTTTCATCGGCTCGGGCATTGGCGTGGTGACGGGATTTGCACTGGCGCGCTGGAAGTTCCTGGAATCCGTGGCGCTGCCTTACATCATCATCTTCCAGGCCTTGCCCAAGGTGGCGCTGGCGCCGCTGCTGATCATCTGGTTCGGCTTCGGCATCGAAGGCAAGGTGCTGATCTCCGCCATCCTGAGTTTCTTCCCGGTGCTGGTCAACAGCATGGCGGGCTATCGCTCGGTCGATCCGACGGGCATCGACCTGGCGAAGTCGTGCAACGCATCCGAGTGGCAGATCTTCTGCAAGATCATCCTGCCGGGCTCGCTGCCCTTCGTCTTCGCGGGGCTGAACGTGGCGTCGATCCTGGCCATGCTGGGCGCGATCGTCGGCGAGTTCGTCAGCGCGCGCGCGGGGCTGGGCTCGCTCCTGCTTCAGTATCAGCAATCGATGCAGATCGCGCCGGTGTTCGCCGTGCTCATCGTGCTGGCCGTTGTGGGCTACGCGATGAACATCGCGGTGCGCCTGGCCGAGCGCAAGTATTGTTTCTGGGTGGAACGCTCGGGCCCGCAGGCCGAAGCGTGACGCCGTTGGTTTCTTCGAGGTGATTATGAAAACGTTTTTTGCGATGAAAGCTGTCGTTTTGTCCGGGCTCGCGGCGCTGTCGATGAGCGGCGCGGCCTTGGCCCAGAAGCTCACGCCGATCGAGATCGTGCACCCGACGCCGATCGTCACGCCGTCGGACAGCATCTACGAGTACGCGGTGCCGCACAAGCTGGGCTACTACGCGCAGGAAGGCCTCGACGCGCACTTCAACCAGTCGGCCGGCATCGTCGCGTCGGCGCAGACCTTGCAGAGCGGCGCGGCGCAGTTCGCGATCACCAATCCCGAGGTGATCATGCAGATGCGCGAGCAGGGCAGCGACATCATCGGCATCATGACCCTCAAGCTGGTCAACGGCGTGGTCATGGCGGTGCTGGACGATTCGCCGATCAAGGGCCTGGACGACCTTAAGGGCAAGACCGTGGGCGGCATGTCTTTCGGCGGCGGCGGGGGGCTGCTGCTGACCAAGGTGCTGGCGAAGAAGGGGCTGGGCCCCAACGACTACTCGCGCGTGGTCACCGGGGTGGGCGGTGCTGCCGCCGCGGCGCTCCAGACCAAGAAGGTGGACGCCATGATCCTGTGGGATTCGGCGTTCGCGACCCTCGAGAACGCGGGCATCAAGCTGCGCTACATCAAGGTGCCGGAAGAAGAGAACATGGCGGGCCAGCTGCTGGCGACCACCGAGCGCTTCATCAAGCAGAACCGCAAGGCCGTGGAAGGCACCTGCCGCGCGATCGCCAAGGGAATCTATTTCGCGCGCCTCGGGCCGGCGACGACGATGCCGATCTTCATGGAAGCTTTCCCCTCGGTGGTGCCGCCCAACTCCGACCGCGCCAAGCTGGCGCGTGATTACACGCACGTGTTCGAGGCTTACCTCAAGGCCGGCTTCAAGGACACGCCGCCCGAGGGTCGCGTTGGCGAGTTCAACGAGGACAAATGGAAGTACACCCAGGCGTTCTACAAGGACGCTGGGATGCTCAAGGGCAGCCAACCTGTCAAGCAGGCCTACACGACGGAGTTCCTGGACAAGTGCAACGACTTCGACCGCAAGGCGGTCGCGGCGGATTTCAAGAAGTTCAAGGACTCCGTGCGCTGAGCGCGGAGTTTGTTCCACATATTCTGAGGTGAACACCATGATCGATCTCGGAGCGAGACGCCCGCCCATCACCTGGCCCAACGGCGCGCGCATCGCGTTCTCCGTCACGGTGGCCGTGGAGGCGTTCCAGAACGCCTGCCAGTATCGCCACGGCCCGCCCGGCGTGGCCACCAAACCCGACTACTTCTCGCTGTCGTACGCGCAGTACGGCCAGACGACCGGCGTCTGGCGTTTGATGGACCTGCTCGACCGCGAGGGGCTGAAGGCGGCGGTCAGCGTGTCGGGCCAAGCGGCCGAGCTGGTGCCCAAGACGCTCAAGGTGATGAGCGACGCCGGCCACGAGATGGTGGGGCATGGCTGGATCCAGGACGTCGCCATCGGGCAGGACGTCGAATCGCAGGCCGCGGACATCAAGCGGACGCTGGACGCGATCGAAGGTGCCACCGGACAGCGCCCGGTCGGCTGGACCAGCCAGGGCAGCATGGGCAACGAGAACACGCTGGTCGCGCAGGACATGGTGGGCGGCATGCTGTGGAACGGCGATGACGCCAGCGACGACGTGCCATTCATCCGCAAGGTCGGCGACAAGCCCTACGTCATCCTGCCGCGCAACAACTTCCCCGCCAACGACCTGATCCTTTGGGTCAAGCCGACCAATGCGCCGAGCGTGCTCTTCGAATCGTTCAAGGATGCTTTCGACACGCTCTACGAAGAGGGCTGCAACGGTTCGCCCAAGTGGATCGAGGTGGTGATGCATTCGCACTTCGCGGGACGCGCGACGCTGATCCCGACGCTGCGCAAGGTATTCGCCTATGCTCGGCAGCACGAGCGCGTGTGGTACACGCAGCGGCGCGATATCGCCAAGTGGACGCTCGAGCAGGCGATGGGCAAGGCCTGAAGCGGCTCCTCTGCCAGCCCGGCAGCGGTGTGAGCTTCGAAACAGCTGAGACTCCCATGCAACTCATGTAGAAAATGTTTTCGCGCCGGCCTCCTGCCGCGCCTGGGCTAATCCAGAATTATTCTGCAGCGTCGCGTTTGGCGCAGCGCAGAACAGGAGGCCATAGTGGCCGCAAAAATACTCAAGCTGCTCATTGGCGCGGTACTGTTTGTCATCGGAACGCTCGCGTGGGCGCAGAACGTCATCCAGCTTGAGAACGCCAAGCCGGGTGACAGCGATTGGGCCCTCACGGCCTTGTCCGACACGCCGACCGTGGAGGGCTACGCGTCGGCCACCAGCGTGAACCGCGGCGAGACCATCCGCTTCTTCGTCAGCAGCGCGGCCCCCTCGTACCGCATGACCATCTACCGGATGGGATGGTACGGCGGCGCCGGCGCCCGCAAGATGATGTCGGTGAACCTCACGGGCACCAAGCAGCCGATGCCCACGCCCGATGCGAACGGCACCATCGACGCGAACTGGGCCGAGTCCTTCCGCGTCACCATCCCCCAGACCGCCGACAAGACGGACTGGGCCACCGGCGTCTACCTGGCCAAGCTCACGCCCAGCGCGGGCACCGAAAGCTACATCATGTTCGTGGTGCGGGACGACTCGTCGCCATCGACCTACGTGTTCCAGAACGCCGTCACCACCTATCAGGCCTACAACAACTGGGGCGGCAAGTCGCTCTACGTCTTCAACAGCGACGGCGGGGCGGCGGCACGCAAGGTCTCCTTCAACCGGCCGTACAAGCGCCAGGCGCTCGCCGACACCGGTGCCGGCCAATTCCTGAACCAGGAGATTTACTTCGTGCGCTTCATGGAGCGCGAGGGCTACGACGTCAGCTATCTCACCAACATCGATGTGCACACCGACGCCAGCCGCTTGTTGAACCACCGGGCCTTCCTGGTGGCCGGCCACGACGAGTACTGGAGCTACGCGATGCGTGCGGGCGTGCAGGCCGCGCGCGACCACGGCGTGCACCTGGGCTTCTTCTCCGCGAACCAGACCTACTGGCAGATCCGGCTGGAGCCCAGCAGCGCCGGCGAGGCCAACCGCACCATCGTCGGCTACAAGGACAACGCCGCCAGCGAAGACCCCTTCGCCACCGACGGTGACCCCTCGAACGACAAGTTCATCACCATCCGCTGGCGCGACATAGCGCCGCGCTACAACGTCAACGACCCAGTGGCGCAGCCCGAGAACGCCCTGGTGGGCGTCATGTACCACATCGACCCCGTGGACGGCGACATCGTCGTGTCCAACGCCTCGCACTGGGCGTTCGCCAATACCGGCGTCGTGAATGGAAGCCGGTTCAGGGGCCTGCTCGGTTACGAGACCGATGCAGTGTTCGACAACGGCTATTCGCCCAACGGGCTGGAGATCCTGGCCACCTCGCCCGACCCCGCCGGCAACTCGAACATGGTCACCTATACCCACGACTCGGGGGCCGTGGTGTTTTCCACCGGAAGCATCCAGTGGGCGTGGGGCCTGGACACTTACGGCGGGCGTGGCCTGCTGGACGCGGCCGCGCTGCAGACCACGCGCAACGTCCTCAGCCGCTTTGCCGGTCCCGCACTGCGCCCACCGAGCAACGTGCTCGCCACGCCCGGCGCGGGCCGCGTGGACCTGACGTGGACGTCAGTCGCGGGCGCGACCTCGTACACGATCTACCGCGGCACGACGCCCGGCGGTGAAGGCGCGCAGGCTTACCGCCCCGGGCTGTCAGCGACATCGTTCGCGGACACCGGCCTGGCCAATGGCAGCTACTACTACCAGGTGGTGGCGGTGAATGGGCAGGCCGCCAGCAAGCGGTCGGCAGAGGTCTCGGCCACGGTGCTGGTCTCGGGTTCCGGACCGGCTCCGGATCCCACACCGGTTCCGCCGCCCGTACCGGGTCCGGCTCCCGTGCCCCCATCCGGCTGCAATCCGCCCCTGTGGAACAGCACCACGCACTACCTGCCTGGGGACAAGGTCCTTCGCAACGGAATCATGTACGTCGCGTCGGACTTGTCGGCGTCATTGTGGAATGAGAATTCAACTCCGGAGTCGTCGCCCAGCCTGTGGGTCTTGACGACTTGCAGTGCTCCGGCCCCGGCCCCGGCTCCAGCGCCAGCGCCAGCGCCTTCACCGGCGCCGGCACCGACGCCCAGCTGCAATCCGCCGCTGTGGAATGGCACCACGCGCTACCTGCCCGGCGACAGGGTCCTGCG
>JAQGMT010000216.1 GCA_028292185.1 Ramlibacter sp.
ACCAGGTTGGCCGGAACGCCCACCGACAGGGTGCCGCTGCGGATCATCACCACCTGCGTCACCGCGGTGGTCAGCGGCAGCACCAGCTTGAAATGGGTGCCGCGTCCGGCTTCGGTGCGCGTTTCGATGCGCCCGCCGACGGCGTTCACTTCCGCCCGCACCACGTCCATGCCGATGCCGCGTCCCGACAGCTCGGTCACTTCGCTGGCGGTGGAGAAACCCGGCATGAATATCAGCGTGGCGGCTTCCTGGTCGCTCAAGGTCTGGCCCGCCGAGATCAGTCCCTGCTGCAAAGCCTTGTCGCGAATCCGCGGCAGGTCGAGGCCGGCGCCGTCGTCGTGGAATTCGATCGAGACGTCATTGCCTTCGTGGCTCAGGCCGATCAGGATGGTGCCGATGGGGTCCTTGCCGGCCGCGGCGCGGGTCTGGGGCAGTTCGATGCCGTGGGCCACGCAATTGCGCAGCAGGTGCTCGAACGCCGGGGTCATGCGATCGAGCACGCCGCGGTCCATTTCGATGGAGCCGCCGGTGATGTCCAGCTTGACCTGCTTGCCGGTTTCCTTGGAGGCCAGCCGGATCACCCGATACAGGCGATCGGAAATGCCTTCGAACTCCACCATGCGCGTACGCAGCAGATCGCGCTGCAACTCGCGGGTCTGGCGGGCTTGGGCGATCAAATCGTCTTCGGTGGATTCCACGGTGCGCTGCAGGTTGCGCTGCACCGTCGCCACGTCGTTGACCGACTCGGCCATCATGCGCGTGAGTTCCTGCACCCGCGTGAAGCGGTCGAACTCCAGCGGATCGAAGCCGGCGGCCGAGTCCTTGGATTGCGCCAGCCGCGATTGCATCTGCGACTCCGCCTGCAATTCGATGTCGCGCAGCTGCGTGCGCAGCCGGTCAAGGTTGCCCGTCAGGTCGCCCAGCGAGCTGCGCAGCTGACGCAACTCCACTTCGAGCCGCGAGCGCGTGATCATCACCTCGCCGGCCTGGTTCACCAGCCGGTCCAGCAGTTGCGAACGCACCCGCACCGCCTGATTCGCAGCGGCGCGCTGCGGCGCCAGGTTGCTGGTCACCGGTTTGGCCAGCAGCGCGCGCGCTTTCGCCACCGGCTCGCCGGAGACCGCGGCCATCGGCGCTGCCGGCTCGGGTTGGGGCACGGCGGGCGCGGGCTGCATTCCGCCCGTCGCTCGCACGCCGTCGAAGTTCGCCTGCATGCCGTCGAAGAAATTCAGCAGCGGCTCGATGTCGCCGGCAGCGACGGATTCCGATCCGAGATGTTCGACCTGCGACTCCAGCCGATGCGCCAGCTCGCCCAAGCGCAAGGCGCCAGCGAGCCGCGCGCTGCCCTTGAGCGTGTGCAAGGCGCGCAGCACTTCGTCGCGGGCGCCGCGGTTGTCCGGCCTCGCGTTCCACTGCCGCAGGGCGCCGCCCAGCTGCGGCATGAGTTCAGCGGCTTCTTCCTCGAAGATGGAGAAAAGGTCGGGGTCGATCGCGTCGACGAGGTCGATGTCGTCCTGCTCATCGCCGAAGTCCACGACCACGCGTGCCGGGGCAACGCGGCTGGCGGGCGGCGGCGGCAGCATGGTGGCTACGGCGGCCCGCGGCGGGGCAACGGCCTCGTCCACCTGACCGGGCAGTGTGGGCGGATCGGAGGCGTCGTCGGCGCCATCGCCCGAGAACTCGTCTTCCGGCATGTCGGCGCGCTTGGGCAGGTCCAGCTCACGCAGCGCATGCAGCGCGTCGATCACATGCCGGTTGGACTCCTTCAGGAAGCCCGCGGCAAATTGATGCAGGAGACGGCGGATCTCCTCGGCGGCCTGGGTGAAGGCCGTGGCGTGTTGCGGGGTGGCATAGGCCAGGGCCTGGGCGTCCTGCAAGCTGCTTTCCAGCGCCCGCGCGATCTCGGACAGTGCATGAAATCCGACGGTGGCCGAACTGCCGCCCAACGCGTGGGCCATACCGACCACGGAATCGGGCACCTGCTGATGCGGCTCGAGCGCCCATTCGGTCAGCTCATTGGCCAGCCGCCGCGACCACTCGTCTGCCTCGTTGAGGTAAACGTTGTAGAGCGGAATGCCGATGCGCAGCGAACCGATCACCTTGATCTGGTCGTCGGCGTCGTCGTCGATCTCGATGGCCTCTGCGGGCTCCGGGCTCTGCTGCGGGATGTGCGGGGCGACCGGCTCGGCCTCGGCAGTCAGGCGCGCGAAGTCGAGGCTGTCGATTTCGACGGCCTCCTGCGCGGCGGCACGCTGCAGTTCGGGATCGGGCTCGGCTTCGGCGGCCGGCGGCGACACATCGAACGCGAAGTCGATGGTGAGTTCGTCCGGGGCGGGCGGCTCGAGATCGGCCGGCTCCAGCCGGAAGGTCTGGGTCGCGCCGAACGCCGCGACATAGTCAGAAGGCGGAGCCACGGGAACCGCCACCGGCGCATCCGCGGGCAAGTCGGCCCAACCTTGCGGAGCCATGTCGAACGATATCTCGGTGAGCTCGGGAGTGGCCGGTTCCGGCGCAGGGTCGGCGCGAAGCGCTTCCGCCGGCATCGGCTCCAGCGGCGCCGGCTCCGTGGGCATCAGTTCCACCGGCGCGATTTCGATCGCCGCGAGATCGATGGCGGCGGGCTGCGCCTCAACCGCCGCGGGCGCTCGAGCGCTTTCGGGGAAGACCAGCGGAACCAGCCGGTTTTCGGTGCGGAAGGTATCCGCAGGGCCGCGGAACAGCGCGGCTTTCCAACTGCCGTCCTGGTGCGCCGCGATGTCCTCGGTCCAGCGGCCGAAGCCATGCATCGCCTGGCTGGCCAGGCTGCGCAGGTCCTCGCCGGCCGCTTTCTGGTCGGCCAGGCAGGTATTGAGCACTTGCTCGAGCGACCACGCCGCTTCGCCGAATTCATTGAGGCCGACCATGCGCGAGCTGCCCTTGAGCGTGTGAAAGGCACGCCGCAAGGTGGTGAGTTCGGACACGTCGCCCGGATTGGCTGCGAGGGTTGCAATGGCGGCCAAGCCGTTCTGCACCACTTCGCGCGCCTCCTCCAGAAAAATATCCAGCAGGTCGTCTTCTTCGATGTCCGGCTGCGCAGGCGCGGGCGGCGCAACCGCGACCACCGGCTTCACGGCGGCAGCCAGGTTGACCAGGGCAGCCGCGGCGGCCGGGGCATCTTGGGCCGACACCGCTGCTGCGGCTTGGCGCGCCGTCTGCGCAACGGCCGGTTGTTCGGCCAAGGCCGCGTGATCGGCCAGCGTGCCCAGTTGGGCGGTGAGCACTTCGGCCGTGTGGCCGGGCTGCACGGCGCTGACCACCGCATGCACTTCGCCGGCGAGTTCTTCGGCGGGCGCGGACAACTCGACGCTGTGGCCGGTGCGTCCCATCAGCGGCCTGAGCTCGCCGGTGGCGTCGTCGTACACGAACAGCTTCTTCGCCAGCGTCGGCTGGTAATTGAGCATGTCGATGAGGAAGCCGAGCGCGCCCAGGTTGTTGCCGAGTTTGTCGAAAGTGCCCGCGGAGCGCGCGCGCTCTTCGTCGATCTCGGTGACGATGATTTCCTCGACCGCCTCGCGCATGCGCAGCACGGCTTGCGCGGCCTGATCGAGCCCCAGCACCGACAACACGCCACGCATCTGCGACAGGTGGCCGGGCGCGTCGCGCAACGACGACTTGTCCTTGATGTTGCGGAAAAACTGGTCCAGCAGCTTTTCCAATTCGCCCAGCGTGCCGCGCAACTCGCCCACGACGCTGCCCATGGTCTGGCGGTCGCTCACGCGGCGATACAGCTCCTCCATCCACGGCTCGAGCGCCTCGGGCTTGCCGCCCTGGCGCGCGGTGTCGAGCCGCTCGGCGAGGCGCGCGGTGCGCAGACCCAGCTGCGAATCGGAAGGATCGAGATCGGCGAACGCCGCTTCGAGGTACAGCACCGCCGTCGCCACTTCCATGGCGAGTTCCGGTCCCGGTGCGCGGCCCGAGCGCACCACGGCGTCGACCACGCTGCCAAGGGACTGCGCCAGCGGCGCGCTGGGCGGATGCAGCTTGACCAGCGCGTCGGTGACGGTATGGAACTGGTCGGCCAGTCCCTTGAGCTTGCTGGCATCGCCGCCGGACAGGCCCGACCAGGTTTCCTTGGCGAAGCCGATGCGTTTGCGCGCCTGCGCCAGCAGCACCGGATCGAAGCGTCCGTACTGCGCGGTCTGGTAGTCCACCGCCTTGAACCGCGCCAAGCCCCAGGCAAGCCGCACGCCGGCAAGCGCCGGCGCATCGGCGTTGTTGGCGGGAACCGCTTGCGAGCAGAAAAACACCAGGTCCTGCGCCAGCCGGTCGGATATGACGAGCTCGCCCTTGGCCAGCGAGGAATACTGCAGCAGCACCCGCGAGACGGCGCGCTTGACGTAAACGTCTTGCGGCACCAGGCCGGTGGCGATGGCTTCGAAGAAACCGGCGCAAATCTTCCAGAAGATCTTGGGGTGGCGCACGGTCTGCGTCGCGGCCAGGCCCAGGCACACCTTCGCGAGCTCGCGCGCCGCGCCGACATCGCCGGATTTCATCAGGCGCAGCGCGCCCTGGTCGAGCCGCTTGCGCACGGCGGGATCGTAGATCAGCGCGTCGGAAACGGCAGCGGTCTGCGGATCGTTCCAGCGCCACTCCAGGCCCCAGAGGTCGGCCGGGTGCACGCGATCGGCACCGGCGAGTTCGTGGGTGTCGCGATATTGGGGGAACAGTGCCACCGCGGACACCGGCTTGCCGAGCAAGAGGCCTTCGAGGTATTCGGTCAGCGCGAACCCCGCGCGCTCCACCTTCGCGGCGGAGGTTTCGTTGCACAGCTCGGGACGCTCGATGAACTTCTGCACCGCCGCTTCCATGGAACGCAGCATGTGCGCTGGCGCGCCCAGGCCGACCATCTCCAGCGCGCCCACCGCCTGGTGCAACTGCTGGCGCGCGATCCTCAGCTGGCCGGCATCGACCGACGCCATGTCGGTGCCGCGGGCCAGGCCCGTGTCGCGCACGAAGCGGCGCAATGCCGCCGATGCGGAGTCGAGCGACTTGCGCAGTTCATCCAGCACCCAGGCCAATGGGCCCAGGTCGTTGGTCGCGAGATCGAGGTCTTGGGCTGCTTCCATTACTTACCCGTGCTGTGCAGTTCGTGGGCCACCGCGGAGCCGGCTTTGCCGGGCCGCCAGTGGCGCCCCCTTGAGGGGGAGGCGCCGCAGGCGCTTCGGGGGGGAGCCTTCACTTTATGCAATCTTGAATCGTGACACCGACTGGCGCAGCTCTTCGGCCATGCGCGAGAGTTCGCGCACCTGCTGCGCCGTGGAGCGCGTGCCCTCTCCGGTCTGCTCCGTCACCGCGAAAATGTGCTGGATGTTGCCGGCCACCACGTTGGCCGATTCGGCTTCCTTGGAAGCGGAACTGGAGATCTGCTCGATCAGCTCGGCGAGTTTGCGCGACACCTGGTCAATCTCGGTGAGCGCGGTACCCGCGTTGTCGGACAGCTTCGCCCCTTCCACCACACCCTGCGTGGAGCGTTCCATGGCGGCCACCGCGTCCTGCGTGTCGGTCTGAATGGCTTTCACCAGCGCCGAGATCTGGCGTGTGGCGTCGGCGGAACGTTCGGCCAGCCGCTGCACTTCTTCGGCCACCACCGAGAAGCCCCGTCCGGCTTCACCGGCCGACGCCGCCTGAATGGCCGCGTTGAGCGCCAGCACGTTGGTCTGTTCGGTAATGTCGGAAATCAGCTCGGTGATTTCACCGATCTCCTGGGACGATTCGCCCAGCCGCTTGATCCGCTTGGAGGTTTCCTGGATCTGGTCGCGAATCGAGTTCATACCGCCGATGGCGTTCTGCACGGCGGCGAGACCCGACTCGGCGGCGAGCAGCGATTGGCGCGCCACCTGGGCCGATTCCTGCGCTTGCCCGGACACCTGGTTGATGCGGCCGGCCATGTCGAGCACCGACTGGCCGGTTTCGCGAATCTCGCGCAGCTGCTCGGTCGAGGCGGCGAGCAGTTCCGTCGACGTGCTTTCCACCTGGGCCGTCGTTTGCGCGACTCGCGTGGCCGTGTTCTGCACGTTGCCCACCAGCTGGCGCAACTCTTCCACCGTGTAGTTCACCGAGTCGGCGATGGCGCCCGTGATGTCCTCGGTCACCGTGGCTTCCTGGGTGAGGTCGCCCTCGGCCACCGTCTGCAACTCGTTCATCAATCGCAAAATGGCCGCCTGGTTGGCGTCGTTCACGCGCTTGGCTTCCTGCTCCTGCTGCTCGGCTTCCACCCGCTGCTGCTCGGCCACCGTCTGGCGCTTGCGGCTGTCTTGCAGCTGCACATAGGCCAGGCCGATGGAACAAGCGATGGCGAACAATGCGGCGATACCCAGAGCGGCCAATGCGCCGGCGCCCAGGCCGGTCTGCGCGGACAACTTGCCCTGCAGGTCTTCCATCGCGCGGCGCAGCGGCTCGCTGTCGGTAATGATCGAAGCCTGGGCTTCACGCGCGGAGACCAGGCCCTGCAGGTTGCCCAGGATGGCGCCGGCCTGCGTGCGGGTCTGTTCGTACAACTTCATCAGCGCTTCCAGGCGTTCGCGCACCTGCGGATCCTTGGCGGGCGTCAGCCGCAGCTCGGGGCTGCCATCGAGCAGGCCCTGGCCGATTTCCTTGAAGGTGTTCAAGTCCTTGCCCAGCAGGAACACCGCCTCGGGCGACACGCCTTCCATGGTCAGGAATTCGTTGGCCGACTTGCCGATGCGCTGCGTCAACATCACCAGCTGGCCGGCGGCCGACAGCTCGGGCGCCGGCGCGTTTTGCTGCAGCTTCAGCGAGGACACCGTCTCGGCGATTTCCAGCAGGTCGGAAGAGTCGCGGCTGATGCCGCGCAAGGAACTGCCCACCTGCGTCAGGATCTTCTGCTGGCTCATGACGGTGGCGGCGTTCTTCTCGGCGCGCTGCATCAGCGGCATGAGCTTCTGGACGTCGGGCAGCAAGTCGTCTTGCACCGGCTGCAGGCGCAGCGATTCGTCGCCGGACTTCAGGCCGCGCACGGTGCGGGCCAGCACGTCTGCGCTTTCCTTCACGTCGGGGAAAGCCGCAGCGCTACCCACCAGCGCCTGCGACACCGACTTGGCCAGCCGCTGCGACTGCATCAGCGAATTGCCGGTACCCGCCACCTGCTGCGCAACCTTGTCGGCCTGGTTCACCGCGAAGATGGCCACCGCGCCCAACACCACCAGCGCGAGGGCCAGCGAGGTGAACAGGATGCGCTGGTGCGTGACGATGGTGCGCCGTCCGAGCAGCGGCACCGAGATCAGTTCGGCTGCGGGGCCCTGGGCGGGCGCAACCGGTTCGGGATTGATGCTGTCGGGGTCTTGTTGCGTGATGGAGGACATCGGGCCGGCCGATGCTTCCATGCTGCTCGTGTGCCTTGCGTCCAGCGACCCATCGGCCATCGCCAGGCTCAAGTCGCCGCTGGCGGAAGACTCTGCGGATTTGTTCGCAAACAGGTTTTTGAGTTGGTCAACGACGGACATGGTGCGGGCCTTCTGCTTAAGCGCTGATGCTCAGAAATTGGGAGTGTTGCGAAAGCGCCTGCAGGTTGATCTCCTGCCAGTAAGCGCCGTTGGCGTCGGTATAGCCACTGCCGAAATACGCCGGCGAGCCTTGCGCGGGCTCGCTGGACGATGCGAATGCGTCGAGGTTGCGCAGCCCCGCGAGGCGGTCGATCAGCAGCGCGCAATTGACTTCGAGCGTTGCGTTCAACGCCACCAGCCGCGACTCGGCACGGCTTGCGTCCGAGCGCATGGCGGGCGCGCGGCCCTCGACAAAACTGGAAAGGTCCACCACGCCGTACAAGCCGCCGCGCAAGTTGGCGACGCCCATGTACCAAGGCTGCGTATAAGGCACGGCCTGCGGGCTGGCGAACGGGAAAATCTCGCCGGACTGCGCCAGCGGAAACAGATACTTGGCGCCGGCGGCCTCGACGGCGAGCCACGAGGCCTGCACACCTTCCGTGCGCGCAGCCTGGAGCCGGCTCGCTAGCCGGCTCTGGAGTTCACGAAGCGCTTCCCGATTGGCCATATGGAAGGTGGGTCAGACGGCGCCGCGGGACATGATTAGCTGAGGGCCTTGATCTTGGCCATCAGCTCATCGACGTCGATGGGCTTGGTGATGTAGTCGCGTGCGCCCTGGCGCATGCCCCACACGCGGTCGGTTTCCTGGTTCTTGCTGGTGCACATCACGATCGGCACATCCGCATAGAGCGGATCGCGGGTGATGGCGCGCGTGAGCTGGAAACCGTTCTGGCCCGGCATCACCACGTCCATCAGGATCAGGTCGGGCTTTTCCTCGGCCAGCCGCCGGAACGCGTCTTCGGCGTTCTCGGCCGTCTTCACGGCGAAACCCTTCTTCTGCAGCAGGTCCGTCATGAACATCAACTCGGTCTTGGAGTCATCCACGACCAACACTTTTTTAATCAACATCACGCTACTCCTTCTTTGGCGGCCCCGAACTGCGCGACGGTCTGCAGCAACTGGTCCTTGGTAAATGGCTTGGTGAGATAGTCCTGCGAGCCGACCATCCGGCCGCGCGCCTTGTCGAACACCCCGTCCTTGGATGACAGCATCACCACCGGAACGGCGGCGAACTTGACGTTGCGCTTGATGATTGCGCAAGTCTGATAACCATCGAGACGGGGCATGAGGATGTCGCAGAAGATCAGGTTGGGCTGGTAGTCGTTGATCTTTGCCAACGCATCGAAACCGTCCTCGGCCAGAAATACATCGTGGCCGCCCTGCTTCAGGAATATCTCCGCACTGCGCCGAATGGTGTTGCTGTCGTCGATGACCAGCACCTTCAATCCAGTCGTGCTCACTTGACGCTGCTCCTCATTTGTAACTGCTTGGGCGCCTGCATCATCCGAAGATGTAACAAACCCGTCTTCTTAAATCTCCACCATCTCAAAATCTTCCTTGCGTGCTCCACACTCGGGGCACGTCCAGTTCATCGGAATTGCGGACCACGCAGTACCCGGTGCAATCCCGTGTTCAGGATCCCCGGCGGCTTCGTCGTAGATCCATCCGCAAATCAGACACATCCAGGTTTTTGCTTCAGTCACAGCTTAAAGGGCCTTCGAATAGAATGCAACGATTGTATCGAGGGCCTTCGCCGGTTCATCGCACCGCGGGCCGACGGCCGGAAAGTCCAGGGCTATGACAACCCCAAATTTCGCCGCGGACACCGCGCGCCCTGACGACGTCGAAGACGATGCCGCGAGTCCCGCATGCGTCATCGTGTTCAACGCAAGCGACCCCAGCGGTGCCGGCGGACTGGCCGCAGATGTAACAGCAATCGCCTCGGTCGGGGCCCATGCCCTGCCAGTTGTAACAGGCGCCTACGCTCGCGACACAGCTGAAGTCTTCGACCATTTCTCCTTCGACGAGGACGTTATCGCGGAGCAGGCGCGGGCCATCCTCGAGGACGTCGCGGTGCAAGTTTTCAAGGTCGGCTTCGTCGGCAGTCCGGAAGCAATCAGCACCATCGCGGAGATCGCGGCCGACTACTCGGAGGTGCCTTTGATCGCCCACATGCCGAACCTTTCGTGGTGGGACGAAGGCCAGATCGACCTCTATCAAGACGCGTTTCGCGAGCTCATGTTGCCCCAGACGACTGTGTTGGTGGGAAACCACAGCACGCTGTGGCGTTGGCTGTTGCCGGACTGGAGCAGCGACCGCAGCCCCAGCGCGCGCGACATCGCAAAGGCCGCCGGCGAGATGGGCGTGCCTTACACGCTGGTCACCGGCATTCCGCTGCCCGACCAGTTCATCGACAACGTCTTGTCCACGCCGCAGGCAGTGGTCGGCAGCGAAAAGTTCGAGCGCTTCGAAGCCACGTTCTCAGGCGCGGGCGACACGCTGTCGGCGGCGCTGGCTGCGTTGGTTGCAAGCGGCACCGACCTTGCTGGCGCGATGACCGAAGCGCTGGCCTATCTCGATCGCTGCCTCGACGCGGGCTTTCGCCCCGGCATGGGCAACGTCGTACCCGACCGCCTGTTCTGGGCCCAGCCCGAAGGCGAAACCGCCGAACTGACACCCGAGGAAGCGAAGGCCCTGCAGGTCTTCGACATGCCCGCCCATGACACAAAACA
>JAQGMT010000219.1 GCA_028292185.1 Ramlibacter sp.
CCGCGTTCGCAAAAATCGAGGATCTCGGGCAAGGCCTGCTTGAGATTGGTGCCGCGGCAGCGGCCCTGAGAAATGAACTCGAGCCGGCCGGTGTCGGACGACACATAAATATAGACACCCATCACGAAGGTGAGGCGCCAGCAGATCGCGGCGTGGCCGAGGTGCGGCGCGCTGCGCCGCAGCTCCGCGACGAACTTCAGCGTGACTTCGTCATAGAGCCGGGCGCGCAAGGCGTGCTCGAGTTCCTTGGGCTCGGTGTGCAGCCGCGCCTGCAGCTTGACGAAGGCACGCCCGCCCGGCCCATCGTCGTTGGCCATACGCAGCGGCGGATAGACGAAAGCGTAGATGACGTCGCGCAGCGGAATCGGCGCTTTGCCGGCCACCGCCTTCGCGGCCGCAAGCAGCGCGGTGCGCTCCTGCATCATCGTGCCGCCGCGGCGCTCGAAGACCGCGCGGTACAAGCCGCTCTTGTTCTTGAAGTGGTAGTTGATGAGCGCGTGGTTGATCTGCGCGCGCTCCGCGATCGCGCGCAAGGAGGTCTTGACGTAGCCATGCTCGGAAAACAGGATCTCCGCCGCGTCCAGGAAACGGGTGACCGTGTCCGGCGCGTCTGCCACAGCAACGGTGTCGCTCTTCATCGGGTCACTGCGGGAATGATCTTGCGCATCAGTTCGTATAGCGCATTCTGGCCCTCGAAGCCGATGCCGGGCCGGTCGGACAGGGTCAACAGGCCCTTCTCGACTTTCGCATCGTCGGCAAATCCGGCGAACACGCCGAACACGCCGGGATAGGCCTCGCAACCGCCGAGCCCGAAGCCGGCGACGATCGCCAGTGTCATCAGGTTGCCGCCATGCGGGAAGATGGATTGGCGCGACCAGCCGCGGCCTTCCAGCATGCGCAGCGTGCGCGAGAACTGCACGATGCCATACGACTGCGGCACGTCGATCTGCAGGATGTCGCGTTTCGGACGCAGCCCGCCGAAGGTCACCAGGTTCTCGATGTCCTGCGTGGAGAACAGGTTCTCGCCGGTGGCAATCGGCGCCGGGTACATCGCGGCGATCTCGGCCAGCAGCGCGAATCCCGCCGGGTCGGTGGGCTCCTCGAACCAGCGCAAGTTGTAGCGCGCCAGCGCCTTTGCGTACAACCTCGCGCGCTCGGCATCGAAACCCGCATTGGCATCGACGGCGAGATGTTCGCTGCCGCCCAGCACCTGCAGCGCCGCATCGAGGCGGTCCAGGTCTTCGGCGATGGGTGCGCCGCCCACCTTGATCTTCATCGTGGTGTAGCCCTCGTCCAGGCGCTGGCGGATTTCGTCCTGCAGCTGCGCGATGCCTTTGCCGGGCGCATACCAGCCGCCGCCGACATAGCAGGGGATGCGCGTGGGCACCTGGCCCGTGCCGAATCGATCCGCCAACACCGCATACAGGGGACGCTGTTCGATCTTGGCCACCGCGTCCCACACCGCCACCTCGATGGTGCCGACCGGCACGGAGCGCTCGGTATGCCCGCCCGGCTTTTCGCGCTGCATCATGCACGCGAGGATTTTTTCCGGATCGAAGTTGTCGCCTGCCGCGTTCAGCAGCGACTCCGGCGCGGCCTTCATGATGCGCGGGATCAAGCGATCGCGCATCTGCGCGCCACACGCATAACGCCCGGTCGAGTTGAACGCGAAGCCCACCACCGGTTTGCCATCGCGGACGACGTCGGTGGCGACGGCGACCACAGACGTCGTCATCTCGCTGAAGTCGAACACCGCGTTGCGCAGCGTTGACTGAAGTGGCACGGCGATTTCGCGGATATCGGTGATTCTCACGATGTTCCTTTTCTCGGTTGTCGCTTATATTGCGCCGTTCCCAGCGGTCTACCCATTGCAGCAAAAGGATCGGACATGAAGTTCAGGAAATACATTGTTGCCGCCGCGGGCGCGATGCTCGCGTTCGGCGCGGTGCACGCAGCCCCCGGTGACTACCCCACCCGGCCGATCAGGATGCTGGTGGCGTTCCCGCCCGGCGGCCCCACCGACAGCAGCATCCGCATCATCGCGGACAAGCTCGGCGATCTGATGGGCCAGCCGATTGTCATCGACAATCGCACCGGCGCGGCGGGCAACGTCGGCGCGCAGGTCGCTGCCCATTCGGCGCCCGATGGCTACACCTTCCTGGTCACCTCGTCGGCGTTCGCGGTGAACCCGAGCATGTACGGTTCCAAGTTGGGCTATGACCCGGCGAAAGATTTCATTCCGGTTGTGACGATCTCCACGCAGCCGAACGTGATCTCCGTGAATGAAAAAGTGCCCGTCAAGACGCTCGACGAGCTGAAGGCACTGGCGAAGAACGGCAAGCTCTCGTTCTCTTCACCGGGCAGCGGCACCACGCCGCACCTCACCTGCGAAAACGTATTCCACGTCTCATGGAAGTCGGACATCGTGCACGTGCCGTACAAGGGCGCGGGGCCGGCTTCGCTGGCGGTGGTTTCGGGGGACACGCCGGTCGCCTGCACGGCGGCGTTCGGTGTGTTCCAGTTCCACAAGCAGGGCAAGGTGAAGATCCTGGCGATCTCCAGCGACAAACGGCTGCCCAACTTGCCGGAAGTGCCAACGTTCAAGGAACTGGGTTATCCCGAAATCAACGACTACACCTGGACCACCGTCTTTGCGCCCGCCGGCACGCCGCAAGCCGTCGTCGACAAACTCAACCACGCGGTGAACCAGGTCCTCGCAATGCCCGACTACAAGGACAGGCTCGACAAAGGCGGCTTGCTGCCGGTGGGCGGCAGCCCGCAGGAAACGGCATCCTACGTCACGTCGGAGATCAAGCACTGGTCCAAGGTCGTGATGGAGAGCGGCGCGAAGGCGGAGTAAGCAGCCGGGCCACACGGCCCGCTGTCAGAATGCGCGGGTGACATCTTCAGCTTCCGAGACCCAGGCGCTCGCACCCGGCACCCACACCACCATCTTCCTGCTGGCCCTGGCCGGCTTCTTCGGCGGCGCGGCCCTTCGCATTTGCGACTCGCTGCTGCCGCGCATCGCGCACGACTTCGGCACCACGCCCGGCGCGGCGGGCATCGTGATCATTGCTTTCACGGTCGCCTACGGCTTCATGCAACTGGTCTGGGGGCCGCTCGGCGACCGCTACGGCAAGGCGCGCGTGATCTGCTTCGCGCTGTTCGCTTGCGTGGTCACTTCGCTGGTGTGCACGCTGGCGCCGAATCTGCGCATGCTGGTGTTCACACGCATCCTGTGGGGCATGGTCGCGGCGGGGATCATCCCGATGTCGCTGGCCTGGGTCGGCGACGCGGTTCCCTACGAGCTGCGCCAGGAGACGCTGTCGCGCCTGCTGTTCGGCATGCTCACCGGCATCATGGCCGGCCAGGTCGCGGGCGGGCTGTTCGCGGATTCCGCGTTCGGCTGGCGCGGCGCGTTCCTCAGCTTGTCGGCGGGTTACGCGGTGGTCGCCGTCTTGCTCTTGCTGCGCTTGCGCGGCATGCCGCGCGTGGTGGCCGAGCCCGGCAAGCCCCGCGCCACTTTCGTCGCGCAACTGCGGTCCGTGCTGCGCCGCCCCTGGGTGCGCGTGATACTGGCGCAAGCCGCGGTCGAAGGCGCCTTGCTGCTGGGCGTGCTGGCTTTCGTGCCCGCTTATTTGCACCAGCGCTTCGGCATGTCGCTGTCGGCCGCGTCGGTGATGGTGGGTTTCTATGCGGTCGGCGGCCTGGTCTATGCGATGACGGCGCGCCGGATCGTGCGGCGCTTCGGTGAGCGCCGCATGGTGATCGCCGGCGGCTTCATCATGGGCGTGGGCTACTTCGCGTGGTGGCTGCTGCCCTGGGGCATCGCCGCCGCGCCGGTTGCCCTGCTGATCGGCTTCGGCACCTACCTGTACCACAACACCTTGCAGACCCACGCGACGCAGATGGCGCCGGAGACGCGCGGCACGGCGATGGCGTGTTTTGCCTTTTGCCTGTTCATGGGCCAGGCGATTGGCGTCAGCCTGGCCGGCTACGCCTTTGACCACCTCGGCCCCGGTCCGCTGCTGCTCTCGCCTGCGGTGGTGCTGCCGCTGACGGCATGGACCTTTGCCCGTGCCTTGCGCAAGCGCTCGCAGGCCGCCTGATCAGGCGATGCGATAACGCTCGACGGCGGCGCTGTCCCAGGCGAGGCCGGTGCCCGGCTGCTCGTTCATCGGCCAGCAGCCGTCGACGATCTTCACCGGCTGCGCGGCGATGGCGTCGGTCCAATCGACGTATTCGAGCCAATGACAGGTGGGCGTGGCCGCCAGCAACTGCGCGCTGACTTCCGGCATCAGGTGCGAGCTCATGGGAATGCCGTGCGCCTGCGCCACGCCCGCCGCCTGCATCCAGCCGCTGACGCCGCCGATGCGCGCGACATCCGGCATCACCAGGTCGCAGGCGCCGGCCTGCAGCGCCCGCAGCAGGTCCTTGGGTCCATCGAAGTTCTCACCGAGCTGCAGCGGCGTGTCCAGCGCGCGCGCGATTTCGGCGTTGCCCGGCAGGTCGTCGTGGCGGATCGGCTCTTCCAGCCAGGCCACGCCTTCGAATTGCAGCGCGCGTCCGCGCTCCAGTGCATCGACGCGCGAGAGCGCCTGGTTGTAATCGACCAGGATTTGCACGGCATCGGGCAACCGGCCGCGCACCGCGCGAGTCACTGCCAGGTCTTCGGCCAGGGTTGGATAACCGAGGCGAAGCTTTACCGCGCGCAGGCCACCCTCGAGCAGCGCTTGCGCTTCGTCGGCGGCGGCTTGCGGCTTCATCAAGCCGAGCCCGCACGAGTTGTAGGCGGGCAGCGGCCGCGGTGTGCCGCCGAGGAGGCGCGTCAGCGGCGTGCCGGCAGCGACGGCCAGCGCATCCCACAAGGCCATGTCGAACGCCGACAAGGCCATGCGCGCCACGCCCGTCACGCCCAGCAGCGCGAAGCGGCGCTCCAGCGTGGCGGCCATGGCCAGCGGCGCAATCCGTTCGCCCTGAACGATCTGCGCCGCCTCTTCGAGCACCAGCGCGATCGCCTTGGCGCCGCTGCGGCGATAGCCGAACACATACGAGCGGCCGCTCACGCCTTCTTCGGTCAGCACTTCCACCAGCAGCAGCGGGGCGGCGCGCACGGTGGCCGCGCTGGTGCCCAGCACGTAGCGCAAAGGCACTTCGACCGGAATGCAGCTGATGCCGCGCAGCTTCAAGGCCGGCAGGCCCAGCGCGTCATGCATTGCTGCCGCCTTCGGCGTGCAGCGCCAGGATGTCGGCGATGGCGCGATTGAGCGGCGTGGGCACGCCCTTGGCCTTGCCCAGCTCCACCACGCCGCCCGACAACCAGCGCACTTCGAGCCGGTTGCCGCGTTCGAGGTCGTGGTGCATCGAGGCCGTCATGTCGGCCGGCAGCTCCTCGGCGAACTTCATGCGGATGTCCGCATAGTCTTCGGGCAGCGACACGCCGTGCGCGCGGCCGACGGCCACCACTTCGCGCATCACATCGATGAAGAAGGCGCGGGTCTGCGGGTTGGAGCGAATCGGGCCGAGCGATTTGCGCATCGTGGTGGTGGTGCCGGACAGCGCCACCAGGAACACGTACTTCTGCCAGATCTCGCGCAGGATATTGTCGGAGAACTCGGCGTTGATGCCGCCGGCAACACACGCGGCCAACAAGGCTTCGCCGCGCGCCGAGCGGGAGCCGTCGAATTCGCCGAACAGCAGCCGCTGCATCGGGCCGGTCTGCAAGATCACGCCCGGCTCGCCGATCGTGGTGGCGACATAGCCCACGCCGCCCATCAGCTGGCGCTCGTCGAAGGCGGCACGCAGGTACTGGTCTTTCAATACGCCGTTCTGGAACGAGACGATCGCGGTGTTCGGGCCGACCATCGGGCGGATCTGCTCGATGGCGCTCTCGGTGTCCCACAGTTTCACGCACAGCATCACCACGTCGGCGACGCCGATTTCAGCGGGGTCGCTGGTGGCGTTGACCTGGGGCACGTGAATCGGCTGCGGCCCCTGGATGCGCAGACCATCGCGCCGCATCGCCTCCAGGTGCTTGCCGCGCGCGACAAAGTGAACGTCCGCGCCGCCTTGCACCAGCCGCGCGCCAAAATACCCGCCCAGGCCGCCCGAGCCCATGATCGCGATTCGCATGTCGTCTCCGTGTTGTGGACGGCTGCGCGGCGCCTTCAGTCGATGCGCTTCAACACGGCCAGGGTGCCGTCCTTGAAATCATCGAGCGTCAGCGTCTTCTTCAGCGTTGCGCAGCCTTCGGGGAGGTAGTGTATGGGCGGTTGCAATAACCTGTCCTGGTGCCGCTTGTGGCAGGCCTCCCGCGTCACCACCAGGTACAGCGGCCGCCGCTTGATGGCGTCCTGCTCGATCGATGCGCCCAGCGTGAACGGGATGCGCGAGCTGTGGCCGAAGTCATTGCGGAAGTCAGCATGGTTGCCCAGCACCGCGCCGAAATCCGCCCAGCGCGTGAAGCGGTAGCGGAAGCTGCCGACCTGGGTGAGCGTCGCCCCGTCGGCCACGTACGCGCCCACGCCGAACAGCGCCGGGTCTTTGCTCTTGGACCAGACGCTGACGGTGGCGGTGAGCAAGCGCTGTCCCTTCTCCGGATCGAGATAGCTCCAGCCGCTGCCGTACGAATCGAAAATCCAGCGGCGGGTGAAGCTCGCGTCGGCGATGCGCAGCTCGGTATCGCGCCAGAAATAGGCCGCTCGCGTCTTCAAGCCCTTGAAGCCGAGGGCGGCCACGCGCTTTCGTTCTGCTTCGGCGGCCTGCAAGTTGGCCAGCAAGGCGTTCACTTGCCGGGTGGCGGGCGCCAGCTCCGCGCTGAATGGGAAGGTGTCGGCAAGCCGCTTCAATGCCGCTTGCGCCTGCGCGCCGTTTTGCGCCGCAATCGCCGCGCGCACGTCCGCGGCCAGCGCCGACGGCGTCATGTGCAGTTGCCGGTTCTCGGCGGTGAGCCGCGCGACTTCGGCCTTCAGCGTCAGGACTTCCGGGTCGGCTTCGGCGAGCATCACGGGCCTTTCGGCCACCGGCGCCGACGATTGGGGTGGCGGCTTTTCAGCACGAAAACACCCGCCCGCGAGGGCCGGCAGCATCACGCCAAGTGCTACGCGGACGATGGCTGGAACACAGCAAAAAGCCATGCGCAATGGTATATAAAATCGCGCGGCTTGCGGTGGAGCCCGGCGGCCTCGGTGCTCTTCAATGCGGCACGAATTGGATCAAGAGGCCACCCGGCTCCACCACGATGTCGCCGGGCGCGAAACCCATGGTGTCGGCCAGCGCCAGGTCGGCCGGGCGCAAGCGGTGCACCACCACTTCGAGCAAGGCGCGTTCGGTGGCGGCGCGCGCATACGCGTCGATCAGCGCGGCCGCGTCGCGGGCCAGCCCCGGTAGCCGCACCGAGTGCACGCGGATCCGGTGCGCACGCAGTGTGCGGTCGCTGGCTTCATAACGCAGCGCGAAGTCCAGGTCGATGAAACCGGAGTAGCTGCGTCCGAGCGCCGGCCCGCCCACCTCGATCGGCAGCTCGGTGGCGATGCGGTTTTGTTCGGGCAGCAAGCGCAGTTGCGGTTGGCGAATCAGCAGGTCCAGCAGCCCCCGCGCCGCATAGCGCAGCGGAAAACGTTCCGCCAGCACCTGTTGCAGCTGCTCGCGCGAGATGCGGTAGCTCGGCTGTGCGTAGGTGCCAAACGACCAGCAACCCGCCACGATCAGCAGCGACCCGCGGGCTACCGCAATCAATGATTTCCTGCGCTGCATCGTTGGCCCCATGGGCGGGATGCTAACGCGCGAGGTCAGCGCGGCCGTTCGCTGCGCGCCGAGCCGGAACTCGGAGACGCGTCGGAGCGCGACAGATGTTCCCTCACCTTGTCGGCGCGGTCACCGACCGCCTGCACGGCTTCGCGCACGCGCTGCTCGCTGGCGTTGAAATGCCTGGCCCAGGCGCACAACTCGTATTCGTGTTTCACGTCGATGCGCCATTTGCGCTCATCCGCGGCTTTGTCGTCGGACATCTTTATTTCGCTCCCAGGGAAAGACATTCATCGTAAGCAGAGCTTGGGCGCGCTCGTGTAGGACTTGGCAGCCGCCGGGCGTACGCGGGGCGCCTGCGGTTGCGCTGTTCAACCGAATTCAGGCACCAAGGTGCTGCCACGGCGAACCCTAAGGGCGATGCCCTGTGCAGCCGGCGCTCCTAAAGTGAGCCATGAATTCACCAAGGAGCAGTTCATGAGTCAAGGATTAGATGACAACCCCGCCACCCACGACATTGCCGATGATCGCCTGACGGGCACTTCGTCGGACGACCGGCTGGGCGGGCGCAGCGGCGATGACATCGTGGACGGCGGCAGCGGTCGCGACACGCTCGAGTATTCCGGCCTGCGCGGCGACTACGCCGTCACTCGCACTGCCACCGGCTTCGTCGTGGAGGATCACGTGGGCCTGGGCGGCAGGGACGACCTGACCCACATCGAGCGGCTGCAATTTGGCGACGACAAGCTGGCGCTGGACGTGGACGGCAACGCCGGCACGGCAGTGAAAGTGCTGGGCGCGGTGTTCGGCGGCGAAGCGGTTCATGGGCACCGGGACGTGGTGGGCATCGCGCTGAAGCTGCTCGACGACGGCATGAGCCACGAGTCGCTGATGCAGCTGGCGCTGCACGCAAGGCTCGGCGCGGGGGCGGACGATCACGGCGCGGTGGTGGACCTGCTGTTTGCCAACCTCACCGGCAATCATCCGGGCCACGAGACCCACGACATCTTGGTCGGCATGCTGGACCGCGGGGATATGTCTGCGGCGGCCCTGGGCAATGCCGCGGCCGAGACTTCGATCAACCAGGCCAACATCAACCTGGTCGGCCTGGCACAGACGGGCGTCGATTACGTTTGAGCCGGGGGGCCGCGTGAGCTGAATCCGGCGTCGCGCTGCTGCAAGCCGCCGCATTCCTACGCCCGGAAGCACGAGCGTCCGACGGCCGGCGTGCGCGTGCCGCCCCTAATGTCGGGCATGGCCCGCGACCGAGCACGGCCGGCCGAGCTGCCGGACACTTCCCACGAATCGCAACCGGAACCCGGCGAAGGCAACGACGGTCTGGTGCGGGTGCGCGGCGCGCGCGAGCACAACCTGAAGGACGTCGACGTCGACATTCCGCGCAACGCGCTGGTGGTCTTCAGCGGCGTCTCGGGTTCAGGCAAATCTTCGCTGGCGTTCGGCACGCTTTACGCGGAAGCGCAGCGCCGCTACCTGGAATCGGTCTCGCCGTACGCGCGCCGGCTGATCGACCAGGTGGGCGTGCCGGAGGTCGATTCGATCGAAGGCCTGCCGCCGGCGGTGGCCTTGCAGCAGCAGCGCGGCACGCCGAGCGCCAGATCGTCGGTCGGCAGCGTCACCACCATTTCAAGCCTGCTGCGGATGCTCTACTCCCGCGCGGGCAACTATCCGCCGCAGCAGCCGATGCTGTATGCCGAGGACTTTTCGCCCAACACGCCGCAAGGCGCCTGTGCGCGCTGTCACGGCCTGGGGCGGGTGTACGAAGCCACCGAGGCGCTGATGGTGCCCGACCCGTCGCTGTCGATTCGCGAGCGCGCCATCGCCGCGTGGCCCCCGGCATGGCATGGGCAGAACCTGCGCGACATTCTCGTGACGCTGGGGTACGACGTCGACAAGCCCTGGCGCGAACTGCCGAAAAAGGATCGAGACTGGATCCTCTACACCGACGAGACGCCGACGGTGCCGGTGTACGCGGGCTTCACCCCGAAGGAAACGCGGGCCGCGCTGCGCAGCAAGATGGAGCCCAGCTACATGGGCACCTTCACCAGTGCGCGCAACTACGTGCTGCACACGTTCGCCACCACCCAGAGCGCACTGATGAAAAAACGCGTGTCGCGCTACATGGCCGCGAGCGCCTGCCCCGAATGTGCGGGCAAGCGCCTCAAGCCCGAAGCGCTATCGGTCAAGTTCATGGGCCTGGACATCGGTGACTTGTCGCGGCTGCCCTTGTCGCAGTTGGCGCGGCTTTTGCGCCCGGTGGCGCGCGGCGAACTCGAGCCCGCGGCTGACGCGGCCGTGCGCAGCCGCAGCGCCGGACGCAGCGCGACGCAGCAACGTGTCGCATCGGGGGGCGCCGCCCATGCCGGCGCGCCCGACGTGCGCCTCACGCCCAATCTGTCGCAGGAAAAGCGGATCGCCGCGCAGCGGCTGGCGCGCGACCTGCTGGGGCGGGTCGCCACGCTGGAGCAGCTCGGGCTGGGCTACCTCACGCTGGAGCGCAGCACGCCCACCCTGTCCCCGGGGGAGCTGCAGCGGCTGCGGCTGGCGACGCAGCTCGGCTCGCACCTGTTCGGCGTGATCTATGTGCTCGACGAGCCGACGGCGGGATTGCATCCGGCCGACGGCGAGGCACTGCTGGAAGCGCTGCAACGGCTGAAGGCATCGGGCAACACGCTGTTCGTCGTGGAGCATGACTTGACGATGATGCACCGGGCCGACTGGCTGGTGGACGTGGGACCCGACGCCGGCGAAAAGGGCGGGCGGGTGCTTTACAGCGGGCCGCCGCCGGGCCTGAACCAGGTGACCGAATCGCGGACCCGGCCCTACTTGTTCGGCGATGTCGGGCCGGCACCGCGGCCGCAGCGGGCAGCACGCGACTGGCTTGCGCTGAAGGGCGTGACGCGCAACAACCTGCACGATTTCGCCGCCGCATTCCCGCTGCGCTGCTTCACGGCCGTCACCGGCGTTTCGGGTTCGGGCAAGTCCAGCCTGGTGAGTCAGGCGCTGGTGGACCTGGTCTCCGGGCACTTGGGCCACGCGGCAAAAGAAGACGACGAAGACCGGGCCGACCCGCTGGCCGACGCCGAAGACGCGACGCCGACGCAAGGACGCATCGTGTCGGGCGCGGACGCCGTTCGGCGTCTGGTGCGGGTGGACCAGAAACCGATAGGCCGCACGCCGCGTTCCAATCTCGCCACCTACACGGGCTTGTTCGACAGCGTGCGAAAGCTGTTCGCGTCGACGCCCGCCGCCCGGCGCCGCCGTTACGACGCCGGGCGGTTTTCGTTCAACGTCGCAAAGGGCCGCTGCGAAACCTGCGAAGGCGAGGGCTTCGTGTCGGTCGAATTGCTGTTCATGCCCAGCGTCTACGCGCCTTGCCCGCAATGCCACGGCGCCCGCTACAACGCGCAGACTTTGGAGATCACCTGGCAGGACAAGACCATTGCGCAGGTGCTGGGCATGACGGTGGACGAAGCCGCCGGCTTCTTCACCGCAGAGCCGGCGATCGCCCGGCCCCTGCGTGTGTTGCAGGAAATCGGCCTGGGCTACCTGCGGCTCGGACAGCCCGCCACCGAGTTGTCGGGCGGCGAGGCGCAGCGCATCAAGCTGGCCACGGAATTGCAGCGCGCGCAGCATGGCGATACCTTGTACGTGCTGGATGAACCCACCACCGGCTTGCATCCGGCCGATGTGGACCGCTTGATGGCGCAGCTGGACAAGCTGGTGGCGACGGGCAACACGGTGATCGTCGTCGAACATGAAATGCGTGTCGCGGCCCAGGCCGACTGGGTCATCGACATCGGGCCGGGCGCGGGCGACGAGGGCGGGCGCATCGTCGCCCAGGGATCGCCCTCGCAGGTGGCCGCCGCCAAAGGCAGCCGCACCGCGCCTTATCTGGCGCAGTGTCTGAAGGCCATCCGCACCGGATAGGCGCCGAGGGCGCTCAGTGCCTGCGCCGCCGCATCAGGTACACCGCCGCGCCCACGAGAGCGGAGACCACCACCGCCTTCTTCACGAAGCCCGCGCGGTTGTAGCGCCACTCGGCGCGCAGGCCCATCTCCTGGAAGATATTCGGGATGTGGCCGTGCGCGAGGTCGGACAGCAGGCCCTCGCCAACGTTCACGCGGTCGGCGGCCAGCAGGATCAGCCAGTGCCGCAGGTCGTTCTCGCTGAACTTGAAAGCCACATCGCGCATCATTCCCGACAGCCCGGTCGGCGGCGTGCTGGTACCGAACACGGGCGTGATGCCGGGCCGCTCGACCGAGTGGTAGATCTTCACCTTCGGCTGCTGTTGCGAAGGCGCATCCCAGTGCACGTTGTCCAGGCGTGGCGGTGTGCGCTCCATCGGATAGCCCGGGCGATTCGCCGGATCGACGTCCGCGCCCCAGCCATGGATGTGCTCCGTCTCGCGGTGCCGCTGCTGGCGCTCGATCGGGTCGGTTTTATCGATGTAAGCCGGCGCGTTGTCGGCCGTGGAGGGTGTGACTGTGACGTCCATGGTCTTTTCCTTTCAATGCAGTGACGCGGTGCGCGGCACCAGCACCGGTTTGATGATGTTGTCCAGCTTGCTGGAGAACATGTGATACGCATCGGGGATGTCTTCCAGCGCGAAGCGGTGGGTGATGATCTCGCTGGGCTTCAGGCGGCCCGCCTTGATGTGCTCGATCAGGCGCGGCAAGTGGCGCTTGACGCTGGCCTGGTTGGCTCGAATGGTCAGGCCCTTGTTCACCACGTTGCCGATCGGCACCGCGTTGAAGGTCGGGCCGTACACGCCCACGATCGACACCGTGCCGCCCTTGCGCACCGAGTTGATGGCCCAGAACAGCGCCGTCGCCGCACCGGCCTGCAGCGGGACGGTCACGCCGGTGACGCGCTGCATCGCACTGCCGGCGGCTTCGCAGCCCACCGCGTCGATGCAGACGTCGGCGCCCAGCCAGTCGGTCATCCGCTTGATGTGAATCGCCATGTCATTGACTTCGCGGAAATTGATCACCTCGCATTGCGCGAATTTCTGCGCGAACTCCAGCCGGTATTCCAGGTGGTCCACGACGATCACCCGCCCCGCGCCCATCAGCCATGCCGACTTGGCCGCGAACAGGCCGACCGGACCCGCGCCGAACACGACCACCGTGTCGCCTTCCTCGATGTCGCCCATCTCCGCCGCCTGGTAGCCCGTGGGGCAGGCGTCAGTGAGCATCACCGCGTCGTCCACATCCAGGTCCGAAGGGATGATCGTCGGGCCGACGTCGGCCATCGGAACCCGCACGTACTCGGCCTGGCCGCCGTCGTAGCCGCCCGTCGTGTGCGAGTAACCGTAGATGCCGCCGACGGCCGTCGCTTCCGGATTGACGTTGTGGCAGTTGCTATACAGCTCCTTCTTGCAGAAGAAGCACGAGCCGCAGAAGATGTTGAACGGCACCAGCACGTGGTCGCCCTTCTTCACGTTCTGCACCGAGGAGCCGACTTCCTCCACCACGCCGGTGAACTCGTGGCCGAAGGTCATTCCCACGCGCGTGTCGGGCACCAGGCCGTGGTACAGGTGCAGGTCGGAGCCGCAGATGCACGAGCGCGTCACGCGCACGATGGCGTCGTTGGGATGTTCGATCTCGGGTTCCTGTTTGTGCACCGTGCGCACGCGGTAGGGGCCGCGGTAGTTCATTGCCAGCATCGGAGGTCTTTCGTGAAGGGGGTTGATCCGATTCATTCTGGCCAGCGGCAGCGCCTTGCGGAAGCCCGCGATGCAACCTGTAGCAACAGACACCACCGCCGCGCACAAGCTGCCACAATGAATGAACAGCACCCCGGCAGCAAGCTTCGCCTTCCATGAGAACCGTGAGCCTGATCGGCGCACCGACCGACGTCGGCGCCAGCGTACGCGGCGCCGGGATGGGCCCGGACGCCCTGCGCGTGGCCGGCGTGTTCGAAGCCTTGCGCTCGCACCACATCAACGTCATCGACCACGGCAATCTTTCCGGGCCGCCGACGCCTTGGACCGCGCCCCAAGGCGGCGTGCGCCATCTGGAAGAAGTGGTGGCCTGGAACCGCTCGGTGTTCGATCGCGTCGCGGCGGTGCTGGCGGCCGGGCAGACGCCCCTGCTGATGGGCGGGGACCATTGCCTGGCCATCGGTTCGATCAGCGCAGTGGCGCGCCATTGCCGCTATTCGGGCAAGCACCTGCGGGTGATCTGGCTGGACGCGCACACCGACGTCAACAACGAAGCCATCAGCCCCTCGGGCAACGTGCACGGGATGCCGGTGTCCTGCCTGCTGGGTCACGGTCCCAGGCAGCTGGTCGGCTGGAGCGGCCAGCCCGCCGCGCTGGGTCCGCAGGATATCGATTTCATCGGCATCCGCAGCGTGGACGCGGACGAAAAGCAGGCGATCCGGCGGCTCGACTTGCAGGTGTTCGACATGCGCCACATCGATGAGCACGGCATGCGCAACACCATGACCGAGGCCTTGCACGACGTCGATGAAGCCACGCACCTGCACGTGAGCTTCGACCTGGATTGCCTCGACCCGGTCGATGCGCCGGGCGTGGGCACCGGGGTGCGCGGCGGCCCGACTTACCGGGAAATGCAGCTGTGCATGGAGATGATCGCCGACACCGGGCGCCTCGGATCGCTGGACGTGGTGGAGATCAATCCGGCCCTGGACGTGCGCAACCGCACGGCTGAGCTTGCGGTGGAGTTCATTTCCAGCCTTTTCGGCGCCTCGGTGTTAGTGCGCTAACGAACATACGCCCAGACTGTAGAAGAGCATAATCGCGCCTCGTTCACCGATAGCCCGTCGCCGGCGGCTCACTGGACCATAGGAGCTGAAGTGACACAAAGCATAGGCATGGGCGCCATTCTCAAGGCACATGAATCGGAGATCCTGCGCGACTGGATCGCCCGGCAGCTGGCCGACACCTCCTTGCGCGAGCTGTTGAACGAAAACGAAGTCAACGAGCAATCGCGCAGCTTCCTGGCCCTGTTTTCGAATGCGGCGCAAAACAGCTACGACGAAGACCTGGCCGGCCAGCAGTGGGACGAGGTGCGCGCCGCGCTCTCCAGCTTGTCCAAGAGCCGCGCGCTGGCGGGTTTCTCGCCGATCGAGACCGCAACCTTCATCTTCTCGCTGAAAAACCCCATCTTCAACGCGCTGCGCCGGGCCTTTGCCTCGGACGCCAAGCGTCTGAACGAAGAGACCTGGCTGTCGTCCACCGTGCTGGACAAGCTGGGCCTGGTCACCGTCGAGGCGTACCAGCGCGGCCGCGAGCAGGTGATCGAGCGCCAGCAGCAGGAACTGCTCGACCTGTCCACACCCGTCATCAAGTTGTGGGACGGCATCGTCGCCGTGCCGCTGATCGGCACGCTCGACAGCGAGCGGACCCAGATCGTGATGGAGAACCTGCTGGAATCCATCGTCCGCAATGAGGCGACGGTAGCCATCATCGACATCACCGGCGTTCCCACAGTGGACACCCTGGTGGCGCAGCATCTGCTCAAGACCGTCGCCGCGGCGCGCATGATGGGCGCCGAATGCATCATCAGCGGCATCCGGCCGCAGATCGCCCAGACCATCGTGCACCTCGGCGTGGACCTGGGCAACGTCACCACCAAGTCGACGCTCGCCGATGCGCTGCGCATCGCGCTGGCCAAATGCGACCTGGCCGTCACGCCGCTGCGCGCGCCCGTCACGGGAGCCTGACCCTTGGAGCAGATCCCGATCCTGTCCCTGGGAGAGTTTCTCCTGGTGACCATCCAGGTCGAGCTGCACGACCAGTTGGCGATGCGGCTGCAGGAAGATCTGACGGAAAAACTCGCCCACACCCACGCCAAAGGTGTGCTGATCGACATCTCGGCGCTGGAGATCGTCGATTCGTTCATCGGCCGCTCGCTGGCCCATATCGCCAGCATCGCTCGCATCATGGACGCCGCCACGGTGCTGGTGGGCATGCGCCCGGCGGTGGCGATCACCCTGGTGGAGCTGGGCATGTCGCTCAGGGGCATCCGCACGGCCTTGAACATGGACAAAGGCATGCAGCTCCTGCGTGAAGCGACGGGCCGCGCAGGGATGGCGCCATCGCGGTCCTGAGATCCGAGACGGGTGATATCCGCTCGCCCGAACAGCTCAGCCAGGCGCGGCGCCTGGTGATGGCCTGGGCCACGCGGCTGCAATTTGGCGAATTGGTGCGTACCAAGTTCGTCACCGCGGCCAGCGAACTGGGTCGCAATGTGCTGGTGCACGGCCGTGGCGGCACGATGGTCATCCAGGAAATCCTCGCGGGGGGCCGCGAAGCCCTGCAACTGGTCTTCGAGGACCACGGGCCGGGCATCGCGGACGTGCAACGCGCCATGACGGATGGTTTTTCCACCGCCAACAGCATGGGGCTGGGCTTGGGCGGCGCGCAGCGGCTGGTCAACGAATTTTCATTGGAGTCGGTGCCGGGACAGGGCACCAAGGTTACGGTCACGCAATGGAAAAAACGGTAGAGGTCAGCGAGCACAGCCAAGTCGCCGAGGTGCGCCGCGTGGTGGCCGAAGTCGCCGCCGGGCAAGGCATGTCCTCGGTCGAGGCGGGCCGCTGCGCGCTGGTCGCCACCGAGGTGTCCACCAACCTCGTCAAGTACGGCAAGCAGGGCTTCGTCAGCGTCAGTGCCTTTGCCGAATGGGGAACCAGCGGCATCCAGATCGTGGCGGCGGACAAGGGGCCGGGCTTTTCGAACTTCCTGGCGTCCGCGCGCGACGGCGTGTCCACCGGCGGCAGCCTGGGCATCGGGTTGGGCGGGATCATGCGCGCCTCGGACCTGTTCGAGGTCTTTACCGTCCCCGGCCAGGGCTCGGCGCTGCTGTGCCGCGTGAACAAGGGCAACGCCAAGCCCAGCCGGATCAAGGGCGCGTTGGCCATTGGCAGCCGCCGCACACCGATGCGCGGCCAGGTCGCGTGCGGCGATGCCTGCCTCTATGCCCAAGCCGGCGGCTGGCAACGCCTTTGTGTCGTCGATGGGCTGGGGCACGGCCCGCTTGCCGCGCGGGCCGCGGCCGAGGCGATCGCGATCGTCCGCGCTGCTCCGGCTGCCTTGAGCCCGATGGAAATTCTGGCGCGTGCGCACGAGGCGCTCAAGACCACCCGCGGCGCGGTGATGGCCGTGGCGGCCATCGACTCGATAGCCGGGCGGCTTTGTTTTTCCGGGGTCGGCAACATCGCCGCCGCCATTTACACCACCGAGGACACCCGGCATCTGCTTTCGGTGGAAGGTGTGGTGGGTTACCAGTCGCGCACCCTCAAGGTTGAGGAGCAGCCCTGGCACGAGGACTGCACGCTGATCCTCAGCAGCGACGGCGTGTCCACGCGCTGGAACCCGTCGCGCTATCCAGGGCTGTTGACCCGTCACGCGGCGCTGATCGCGGCGGTGATCCATCGCGACTTCGCCCGCGACAGCGACGATGCGACCCTGCTGGTCGCCAAAGGAAAGCCATGAGCCTGCGCATCCTGACCACGCGTGTGTCCGGCATGAACTTGGTGATCTTGCGTGACCGCACGCGCCAGGTGGGCGAGCTGTTCGGCCTGGACAAACTGCAGCGCACCCGTTTCATCACGGCCGTCTCGGAAATCGCCCGCAACACCGTGCAATATGCGGGCGAGGGGAACGTGGTGTTCCTGTTCGACAGCGGCGACGCGCCTGGCAGCACCCAACACCTGACGGCGCAGGTCAGCGACAAGGGCCCCGGCATCAAGGACCTGCCGGGCGTGCTGGCCGGCGGCATCAATTCGAAGGGGCAGGTGCCCCTGGGCATTGCCGGCAGCAAGCGGCTGGTGGACCAGTTCTCGATCGAATCTCCCGGTGACGGCGGCACCGTCGTCACCATGTCGATGGCGCTGCCCAGATCAGCGGCGCGGCTGTCCGGCGCCGACGTCGCGTCGCGGGTGGACCAGCTGGCGCGGCGCAAGCCGCAAAGCCCGATGGAGGAACTGGAGCAGCAGAACCGCGACATGCTGTACACGCTGGAGGAATTGCGCCTGAAGCAGCAGGAACTGCAAGTGGCCGACGTTCGCAAGAACCAGTTCCTGTCGACCTTGGCGCACGAATTGCGCGGCCCGCTGGGCACCTTGCACATGACACTGGAAGTGCTCAAGCGCAAGACCGACATCGACGCGGCCGATCTGGCAAAGCGTTGCGAAGTGATGGGGCGCCAGACCCAGCAGCTCGCCAACCTCGTCAACGACCTGATGGACGTGACGCGGGTCACGCTCGGCAAGGTCGAGCTCGAGAAAAAATCGGTGGAGGTCAACGAGCTGGTCAGCCAGGCGGTTGAAATGTCGGAATGGGCGATCAAGGCCAAGGAACACGAAGTGGCCGTGGCCTTGCATGACGGACCGCTGTGGATTCACGGCGACACCACGCGGCTCAAGCAGGTGCTGTGCAACCTGCTGCAGAACGCGGCCCGCTACACGCCCCAACGCGGCACGATCGACATCAGCGTGCGGCGCGAAGCGGCCTATGCGGTGGTGAAGGTGGCGGACACCGGCATCGGCATCGAGCCCGACATCCTGCCCCACGTCTTCGACCTGTTCGTGCAAGGCGCCCCCGGCGGCACCAGCGGCAACCAGGGCGGCCTTGGCGTCGGCCTGACCCTGGTGCGCAAGCTGACGGAAGACCACGCCGGCACGGTATCGGCATCGAGCGCCGGAACCGGCAAGGGCAGTCAGTTCACGGTGACTTTGCCCCTGGCGAGCGCGCCGGCCTGACTGCGCGCCAGTTCAGGTTTCGCGCAGCCGACGCAACCCGCTGCGCACCCGGGCTCGAAGCCCGCGCCGCGCGATCCGGCGCCACGTAATCCGGCTGGAAAGCGCGGCGGCTGCCGTCCGAAAACGCCACCGTCACTTGCAGCGCGCTGGCTTCTTCGACCAGCCCGCGGCCATAGCGCTTGACCTTCACGATGTCGCCGCGGCTGAACGCCGGTGCATGGTTTTCGTGCGCCGATGCGTGCTGCGGCTGCTTCGAGAGTTCTTCGAGCACCGCCTCGTGGGCCTTGATGCGCCGGCAGTTGTCGCAGTGCTCGCAGCGCGCGAAGGGCGCCTCGCCTTCCAGGTGATCGAGCAGCACGCGCCAGCGGCATTGGCCGGTTTGCGCGTAGAACACCATGCGCTCCAATCCGTCGCGGTCATGACCGCGCTTGTCGCGATAGGTCTGCATCAGCTGCGCGAGCGCGGGCGCATCGAGATCGTTGCGCAGCAGGCGCAGCGAGCCATCGGCGTTGCGCTGCACGATCTTCTGCCGGCGCAGCAGACCGAGCGCCACCTGCAGCTTGGAACGGGCCAAGGCGAGCCGGCCATGCAGCGAAGCCAGGGTCCAATGCCCGCCCTCGGGCGGCGGCTCGTGCAAGGCGGCGTACAGTGCTTGCGCATCGTCTTCGGTCGGATACCGCCCGGCCATGAAGAACTGCTGCACCGCCTTGTCGCTGCGCAGGAACAGCAGCGTGCATCTCGAAGTTTCGCCGTCGCGCCCGGCGCGCCCGGCCTCCTGGTAGTACGACTCGAGCCCCGGCGGCAACTGGTAGTGCAGCACGAAGCGGATGTCGCTCTTGTCGATGCCCAGCCCGAACGCGTTGGTGGCGACCATCACGCGGTGCTCCCCCGCCATGAAGGCTTCCTGGGCTGCGGCGCGTTCGGCGGGCGGCAGCTTGCCGTGGTACAGGCCCGCCGATTCGCCGGCGGCTTGCAAGGCTTCGTGCACTTGCTGCGCGGCCTTGATGGTGGCGCGCGCCAGTTTGTCCGCTTCGCGCGCGACCTGCTCGACCCGCAAGTCGAGGTTGGGCCGGTAGCTGCCGGTGTTGATCACGGCGTCGCGGGCAATGCCCAGCTGCTGCGAAATGTCCGCCGCGACTTCCGGCGTGGCCGTGGCGGTCAGCGCCAGCACCGTCGGACGGCCGAGGGCCTTGACCGCGGGACCGATCTCGAGAAAGGCCGGGCGAAAGTCGTGGCCCCAGTGCGAGATGCAATGCGCCTCGTCGACCACCAGCAGGCTGGTGGGATGTGCCGCCAGCTGCTCGAGAAAGCCTTGTTCCGCCAGCCGCTCGGGCGTGGTCATCACGATTCGCGCCGAGCCGTCCGCGACGGCCGCGAGCGCCTGCTGGCTCTCGTCAGTGTCCAGCGCGCTGTTGATCTGCACCGCCGCGACGCCGAGTTCGCGCAGCGATTCGCACTGGTCCTTCATCAGCGCGATCAGCGGCGACACGACCACGGTGCGGCCGGTCAGGAGCAGCGCGGGGAGTTGGTAGCACAGCGACTTGCCGGCCCCGGTGGGCATGATGGACAGCGTGTTGCGCCCGGCCAGCACCGCGTCGATCACCGTTTGCTGGCCGGGGCGCAAACGGGACAGGCCGAAAGTGTCGCGCAGCACCGCGCGCAGCCGGCGCTTCTGCGCCGCCGGTTTTGTGGTCGATGCGGGCACTAGCTTGCTTGCTCGCCGGTGTCGGCGTCAGCGTCGGCATCGCCGGCGTCAAGGTCGGTGAATTCGCGCGCGTCCACATCCGCGGCGGGAAAGCCTTCGCCGCTGGCCAGCGCTTGTTCGGCTTCATCCAGGCTGGCGGGATCGGCAACGCCCGCGTCGGCCGCGTCCACGACACGGTCCGGCAGGATGTCACCGCCCTCGCGCGCTTCGCCCGGAGTGACCGAGCCGCGCTCGCCGGTGCCGACGGCGTCGCTGTCGGCATAGGCCTCGTTCGTGCCGATCGTGTCGCTGCCGCTGTCCGAGTTGTCGCTCGGCCCCAGCAGCCCGGCGTCGCGCCCGCTGGGTTGCTCGGGCGCGCTGTCGGCGCCGAAGATGCTGCTGTAAGCCATGGGTGCTTCTCCGTTGTCTGTGCTTGCCTCAAGTGTCGCCATCACCGCGCCTGCGCGAAGTCGGAAGCTCGGAGGCGGCACTGTCAGCATCGGCCGTGCCTGTTGTCGGACTGCGGCTACGGCCCCTGCTCAGCATTTCAAAAGCGCGAAAAAGCAGCAGAATGAAATGTTCTACAAAGCGACCGATGCCGCAATCGCACACCCGCCCCGCCCCACGAGCCGTCGTGATTGGCGCGTCTTCCGGTGGCGTGGCGGCACTGCTCGAATTGGCGGCGGCGCTGCCCGCGGACCTGGACGCCGTCCTCGGCATCGTGCTGCACGTGGGCAGCCAATACAGCATCCTGCCGGAGCTGCTGTCACGCAGCGGGCCGTGGCCCGCGGTGCATCCGCAAAGCGGACAGGCGCTCGAACCCGGCACCCTTTATGTCGCGCCGCCCGACCACCACATGCTGTTCACGTCGCGCAAGGTGCGCTTGTCCCGCGGTCCGCGCGAGAACCACACCAGGCCCGCGCTCGATCCGCTGTTTCGCTCGGTCGCACTGCAGTGGCGCGAACGCGCCGTCGGCGTGGTGCTCACCGGCCACCTCGATGACGGCACGGCGGGCCTGGCCGCGATCAAGGCCTGCGGCGGCACCGCCATCGTGCAAGACCCGGCGACGGCCCTGGAGCCCAGCATGCCGGCGTGCGCTCTCGCCAACGTCAACGTCGATCACTGCCTGCCGTTGGCGCAGATCGCGCCCACGCTGGTGCGGCTGGTGGGCAGCCAGCCGCGCCCGCCAACACAACCCGCGCCGGTGCCGGCGCGTGAGCAAGCCATCTTCGAGGGACACGAACCCATGCAGAACCTCGCCGAAGTCGGGCAGCCCTCCGCGCTCACGTGCCCCGAGTGCGGCGGCGGCTTGTGGGAGTTGAAGGACACCAAGCCATTGCGTTATCGTTGCCACACCGGCCATGGCTACAGCGCGCTGACGCTGAAGAGCGCGCAGGCCGAAGTGGCGGAGCAGGCGCTGTGGAGCGGCGTGCGTGCGCTGCAGGAACGGGAGATGTTGTTGCGGCGGCTGGCCAACGTTGCCGAGGCCACCGGGGACAAGGCCCAGGCCGAGGTCGGCCGGCGACAGGCCGACCGCGTCAAGGCTCAGGTGCAGCAGCTCGAGCAGCTGGTCGAGAACGACCTGAACAGCGCATAATTGTCGTCCATCGTCGAGGTTTGGATGACCGATATGACACCGGACCACGCCGAAGAGGCGATGGCCGAGCTGACGGCCGATAACGCGATTCCCACGCGCGGATATCAGCTGCACCCGCTGGTCGGGTTGGGCGGGTCGGCCGGTTCCATCCCTGCGCTGAAAGTCTTTTTCGAGAACACCCCGGCCGATACCGGCCAGGCCTTCGTCGTCGTGCTGCATCTGGCGCCCGAACACGCCAGCACCTTGGCCGAGGTGCTGCAGAATGCCACCCGCATGCCGGTCCAGCAAGTGACCCAGCGCGTGCGCGTGCAACCCGACCATGTCTATGTGATTCCGCCGGGCAAGGCCATTGAGGCAGCCGACGAGCACTTGGTGTTGACCGACGACCCGTTATCGCCGCGCGGCCGGCATGTCGCCGTCGACCTGTTCTTCCGCACGCTGGCCGACACTTACGGCCCGCACGCCGCCGCCGTGGTGTTGTCGGGCGCGAACAGCGACGGGTCGATTGGCATCAAGCGCATCAAGGAGCGCGGCGGCCTCACCGTGGCGCAGGACCCGCTCGAGGCCGAGCACGCCAGCATGCCGCGTTCGGCGATCGCCACGAACATGATCGATTGGGTGTTGCCGGTGGCGCAGATACCCGAGCGGCTCAAGCGGTACTTCGCGCTGGAAAAAGAGCTGAAGCTGCCGCCCGAGGAACTCGATGCGGCCGCGCAGGCCCCTCATTCGGCGAAGGATGCCGCGCCCCGTGCCGACGCCGAGAGCGCGGAGTCGGGGCTGATCGAGGTGCTGAATTTTCTGCGTTCGCGCACGGGCCGCGATTTCTCGGTCTACAAGCGCGCCACCGTCGTGCGCCGGATTGCCCGGCGCATGCAGGTGAACGGCGTGCATGAACTGGACGCTTACCTTTCCTGCCTGCGCACCACGCCGGGCGAAGCCGGCGCCCTGCTGCAGGACCTGCTGATCAGCGTGACCAACTTTTTTCGCGACGGCGATTGTTTCGCGGCGCTGGACGCCCACCTGGGCGAGCTGTTCAAAGGCAAGGGCCCCGGCGACACGGTTCGCGTCTGGGTGCCGGCCTGCGCCACCGGCGAGGAGGCCTATTCACTGGCGATGCTGCTGGCCGAGAAGGCACGCGACATGGACGCACCGCCGCTGATCCAGGTCTTCGCCACCGACCTCGACGAGGAGGCGATCGCCAGCGCGCGAGATGGCCACTATCCCGCCACCATCGAAGCCGACGTTTCGGAAGAGAGGCTGCGGCGGTATTTCATCAAGGAGCACCGCGGCTACCGCGTGCGGCGCGAAGTTCGCGAGACGGTGCTGTTCGCCCAGCACGACGTGCTGAAGGATTCGCCGTTTTCGCGCCTGGACCTGGTCTCGTGCCGCAACCTGCTGATCTACCTGAGCCGCGAGGCCCAGCGCCGCGTGTTCCAGATTTTCCATTTCGCCCTGATGCCCAATGGCCACCTGTTCCTGGGCTCGTCGGAAACCGCCGAAGACGCGGGCGACATGTTCGCTGTTGTGGACAAGAAGCATCGCATCTTCGTGCAGCGTCCCACGCCACGCAGCGTCCTGCTGGGGCTGAGCGGGCCCAGCTCGCTGTCGCTGTCGCTGGACGCGGGCAAGCTGCTCAGCCCGATCCCGGTGACGCTGCCGGGCCGGGCCCTGGACCCGCGCCTGCCCGCAGCCGCCTTGCAAACCGGGGATCATCGCAGCGCCTCGTGGGGCGAAGTGCACTTCAAGTTGCTGGAGTCGCTGGCGCCGCCGTCCATCCTGGTGGATGCCGAGCACGAAATCCGGCATCTGTCGCCGAGCGCCGGCCGCTTCCTGCAGTTCGCCGGCGGTGAGCCCAGCCGCAACTTGCTGCGCGCCGTGCTGCCCAGCCTGCGCATCGAGCTGCGCGCCGCCTTGTACCAGGTCGCGCAGGTCAAGGCCAGCTGCGAAGTGCTGGTCAGCCCGGTGGAGGTCGAAGGCGAAAACGTCGAAGTGGCGATTCGCGTGTCGCCGGCCAAGGATGCCGGCGGCGAGTTCTACATGGTGGTGCTCAATGCGCGCCCGCTGGGCGGACACGCCCCCAGCGAAGCTTCGCAGCCCGAGCGCATCGGCGCGGACCCGGTGGCGCGGCACCTGGACCGCGAACTCGAGCGCCTGAAGTCTCACTTGCGCGATACGGTGGAACAGTACGAAGCCTCCACCGAGGAGCTCAAGGCCAGCAACGAAGAACTGCAGGCCATGAACGAGGAGCTGCGCTCGGCCACCGAGGAGCTGGAAACCAGCCGTGAGGAGCTGCAGTCCATCAACGAGGAGCTGACCACCGTCAACCAGGAGCTCAAGGGCAAGGTCGATCAGCTGGCGCACTCCAACAGCGACATGCACAACCTGATGGACGCGACCGCCATCGCCACCGTGTTCCTCGATCGCGAGTTGCAGATCACGCGGTATACGCCGGCGGCAGTGGGGCTGTTCAACCTGATCGCGAGCGACTTGGGACGGCCATTGGCCGACCTGGCCACGCGCCTGGATTACGCCGACCTGGGTGACGACGCGCGCCGGGTGCTGGACAAACTGGTGCCCATCGAGCGCGAAGTGGGGCTGCCGGACGGCACCTGGTTCCTGTCGCGGCTGCTGCCTTACCGCACCCTGGACGACCACATCGGCGGGGTGGTGGTCTCGTTCATCGACATCACGGCGCGCAAACAAGCTGAGGAAGTAAGGCTGTGGCTGTCGGCGGTGGTGGCCTCCTCCACCGACGCGATCATCAGCTTCTCGATGGACGAGACCATCCTGAGCTGGAACGCCGGAGCCGAGCGCATCTTCGGCCACCCGGCAGATGACGCGATCGGGCAGCCGCTGATGCTGCTGGCGCCGGAGCGGGCGAAGGAGCAGGCCCGGATGCTGCGGCGGCTGCAAGGCGGCGACGCCGTCGCTCATCACGAAACCGCGTGGCGTTGCAAGGACGGCCGCGACGTGCATGTGTCGCTGAGCGTGTCGCCCATCAAGGACACTCACGGCCGCGTGATCGGCGGCACCGCCATCGCCCGCGACATCACCACCCAACGGCAAGCCGCCGAGGCCCTGCGCCTGAGCGAGGAACGCTTGCGGCTGATGATCGAGAACGCGACCGACTACGCCATCTTCTCGAGCGACGTTGAGCGCCGCGTCAACATCTGGAATACCGGCGCGCAGCGGCTGCTGGGCTACACCGAGGCCGAGGTGCTGGGGCGAAGCGCCGACATCATCTACGTTCCGGAAGACGTGGCCGCGGGCGCCCCCGAACAGGAGGCGCAGACGGCGCTCCGGGCGGGGCGCGCCGCCGACGACCGCGAACACGTGCGCAAGGACGGCAGCCGCTTCTGGGCCAGCGGCGTGCTGATGCTGATGCGCGATGCGCAAGGCCAGGCGGTGGGATTCGTGAAGATCCTGCGCGACCAGACCGCCGACCGCCAGGCCCAGCAGGCGCTCGAACGCACCCAGGCCGACCTGGTGCGCGCGCTCGCGGAAAACGAGAAGGCGCGCGGCGAACTGCAAGCCGCCGACGCCGCGAAGGACCGGTTCCTGGCGGTGCTGTCGCACGAACTGCGCAATCCGCTGGCCTCGATCGACAGCGCCGCCGCGCTGATTCTGACGGCGCAATCCCCCGCGGAAGATCGCGAAGCCGCCGCCAAGGTGATCAAGCGCCAGGCCGGCACCATGAAGATGCTGCTGGACGACCTGCTCGATGTGTCGCGTCTGAAACTGGGCCGGCTGGAACTGCATCGCGAGAAGGTGACCTTGTCCGAAGTTGTGGAAGCGGCGCTGGAGACCGTGCAGCCGGCGCTGGACTCCGCCGGGCATCGCCTGACGCTCGACCTGCCCAGCTATCCGGTGGAGATCGACGGCGATCCCATGCGCCTGAGCCAGGTGCTGTCCAACCTGTTGACCAATTCGATCAAGTACACGCAAGCCGGCGGCGCCATATCGATTCAGGCGCGGCTGGTGGGCAAGCAGGTGGTGCTCGCCGTCTCGGACAACGGCATCGGCATGGAGCCGGCGAAGATCGAGACGATGTTCGAGATGTTCACGCAGGCTCTGCGGGTCGCCGACCGCAGCCACGGTTTGGGCATCGGCCTGGCGCTGGTCAAGAGCATCGTCGAGATGCACGGCGGCCGGGTGGAGGCCGTCTCGCCCGGCGTCGGCAAGGGCAGTGCATTCCGGGTGACACTGCCGGCCGCGCGCGGACTCGCAACAGAGACGGCGCCCCCGGCGCCTGCCCCATTGCCGGACAAGCCCGCCAAGAAGCGCGGCTTGATCCTGATCGCCGACGACAACGTCGACGCCGGCTGGGGCATCGCGAAGCTGCTGGAGATCGCCGGCTTCAGCACGCTGCGGGTGAGTGGCGGCGTGGAAGCGGTGGCGGCGGCCGGCCGCCACAAGCCCGATGTCGGCATCATCGATATCGGCATGCCGGACCTGAGCGGCCACGAAGTGGCGCGCCAGATCCGCCAGACCGAGTGGGGCAAGCAGATGGTGCTCATCGCCGCCACCGGCTGGGGCCAGGATTCCGACGCGCGCGAGGCGCTCGTCGCCGGCTTCGACACGCACATGACCAAGCCCGTGGATCTGCGCAAACTCAGCGCCGCCGTGGACGATCTCCTGGCGCGCAAGCGCGGCTGACGCGCCGTTTCAGTGGGGCGGATAGCCGGCTTCGGTCAGGGCGGCCACCAGCTTGGCCGGTTCGGCGCCGGATTGCACCTTGACGTGCTTGGTTTGCACATCGACATCGACCTTGGCTTGGGGGTCGACCTCTTGCACCGCCTCGGTCACCGCCCGCACGCAGTGCGCGCAGCTGATGGCGGGCACCTGGAATTCGATCATGGCCGCTCCTTGTAAATCTGTTGACCGCGCTCAAGTGTGGAGCTTGCCACGATGTTAAGGTGAAGCGGACTGCCAAGGACACTGTGAGCACGATATCCATTCTCCAGCCCCCGGCGCCAGCGTTGCCGGAAGCGACGGTGCGGCTTGGCATCGAAGGGATGACCTGCGCCTCGTGCGTGGGCCGTGTGGAGAAGGCCCTGAAGAAAGTGCCCGGCGTCGCCTCGGCGCAAGTGAATCTGGCGACGGAGACGGCCGAGGTAGGCTGGGCCGGCGGGCCCCGGGACGTGGCCGCGCTGACCGCTGCCGTTGCCAAGGCCGGCTACACGGCGCGCGTGCCGGCGGACAACGCGCGCGGCGCGCCATCCGCTGCAAGTGCATGGGACTGGTGGCCGGTCGCGCTGTCGGCCGCGCTGTCGCTGCCACTGGCCTTGCCGATGCTCGGCATGCTCTTTGGCGCCGATTGGGCGCTGCCCGCCTGGTGGCAATTCGCCTTGGCCACACCGGTGCAGTTCTGGCTGGGCGCGCGGTTCTATCGCTCCGGCGCGAAGGCGCTGCTGGCGCGCAGCGGCAACATGGACCTGCTGGTCGCGTTGGGTACCTCGGCCGGCTACGGCCTGAGCGTCTACCTGTTGCTGGCGCATGGCGGCCACGGCATGACGCACCTGTACTTCGAAGCCTCGGCAGTGGTCATCACCTTGGTGCTCCTGGGCAAGTGGCTGGAGACGCGGGCCAAGCGCCAGACCAGCGAAGCGATTCGAGCGCTCAACGCGCTGCGCCCGGAAGTCGCGCGGGTGCGCCGCGGCGGCCAGGACCTCGAGGTGCCGGTGGATCAGGTCAAGCGCGATGACCTGGTGGTGGTGCGGCCGGGAGAGCGCGTGGCGGTTGACGGTGTCGTGGTCGAAGGCGCCAGCGAAGTGGACGAATCGCTGATCACCGGCGAGAGCCTGCCGGTGGCCAAGCACCAAGGCGACAAGGTGACCGGCGGCGCCGTGAACGCGCAAGGGCTGCTGGTGGTGAGGACCACCGCCGTCGGCGCCGAATCCACACTCGCGCGCATCGTGCGCATGGTGGAGTCGGCCCAAGCCAGGAAGGCGCCCATCCAGCGGCTGGTCGATCGGGTGAGCGAAGTGTTCGTGCCGGTGGTGATCGTCATCGCGCTGGTCACCCTGCTGGCGTGGGGCCTGGCGCGTGGCGACTGGGAGGTGGCCATCCTGAATGCGGTGGCGGTGCTGGTCATCGCCTGTCCCTGCGCGCTCGGCCTGGCCACGCCGACGGCGATCATGGCCGGCACCGGCGTGGCGGCGCGGCACGGCATCCTGATCAAGGATGCGCAAGCGCTGGAGATCGCGCACAGCGTGAAGGTGGTGGCCTTCGACAAGACCGGCACCTTGACCGAAGGCAAGCCGCGGCTGGTGGCCGCCGAGGCGGCGCAAGGTGATCGCGCGTCGCTGCTCGCCGCGAGTGCGGCGATCCAGTCCGGCAGCGAGCATCCGCTGGCGCGCGCCGTGCTCGACGCAGCCCGCAGCGAGGGCGTTGTGTTCGCAAGGGCGTCGCAGGTGCGGGCCATTCCCGGCCGCGGTGTGGCGGCGCAAGTGGGTGGGCGCGGGTTGCGGCTGGGCAGCACCCGCATGATGGAAGAACTGAAAGTCGACCTCGGCCCGCTGGCCGCGCGCGCCACGCAGCTGCAGGAGCAAGGACGCACGGTGTCGTGGGTGGCCGACGTCAGCGGCGAACCACCGGCGCTGCTCGGTCTGCTGGCCTTCGGCGACACGCTGAAGCCGAGCGCCGCGGCCGCGGTGCGCAAGCTGCGCGAGCAGGGCATTCGATCCGTGCTGCTGACCGGCGACAACCGCGGCAGCGCGGCGGCCGTGGCCGCGCAACTGGGTATCGATGAGGTCCGCGCGGAAATTCTTCCGGAGCAAAAAGCCGGCATCGTCGCGGCGCTCAAGCAGGGTCATGCGCTGGTGGCGATGGTGGGCGACGGCATCAACGATGCGCCGGCCCTGGCCGCCGCGGATGTGGGCATTGCGATGTCCACCGGCACCGACGTCGCGATGCAGGCCGCCGGCGTCACCTTGATGCGCGGCGATCCGGCGCTGGTGGCGGACGCGATCGACATCTCGCGCCGCACCTACGCCAAGATCCGGCAGAACCTGTTCTGGGCGTTCGCCTACAACGTGGTCGGCATTCCACTCGCGGCGTCGGGTCTGCTCAGCCCGGTGATCGCCGGCGCGGCAATGGCGTTCAGCAGCGTGAGCGTCGTCACCAATGCGCTGACGCTGCGCCGCTGGAAACCCGGCGCGCCATGACGCGCCGCGCGGCCTGAGCACATCCGGCCCGGATTCAGCACAATGCTCGATTGAGTGTCGAAAGCGTTGAGATGGCAAACCATGAGTGCGATTTATTTGTGATCGGGGCCGGCAGCGGCGGCGTCCGTGCGGCGCGCATGGCCGCGCAGCGCGGCGCGCGCGTGGTGGTGGCGGAGGCCGCGGCATTGGGCGGCACCTGCGTCAACGTCGGCTGCATCCCGAAAAAACTCTACAGCTATGCGGCCCATTTCGCCGATGACTTCAGCGACGCCGCCGGCTTCGGCTGGCAGGTGGGCGCCCCGCGCTTCGACTGGCAGGTGCTGCGGGCCAACCGCGCCCGGGAGATCACCCGCCTGAACGGCGTGTACCAGCAGCTGCTGCATGGCGCCGGAGTGCACATCGTCAATGGCTGGGCCCAAATCACAGGGCCGCACAGCGTGAAGGTGCAGCAGGCCAGCGGCCACCAGCAGTTCAACGCCCGCCACATCCTGGTGGCCACGGGCGGGCGGCCCAGCGTGCCGAGCTTTCCGGGCTGTGAACACGTGGTGACTTCGGACGGCATGTTCGACCTCGAACCCTTCCCGCGCCGGCTGCTGGTGGTGGGCGGCGGCTACATCGCCTGCGAGTTCGCGTCGATCTTCAATGGCCTGGGCGCCGAGGTGACGCAACTGTACCGGGGCGAACAGATCCTGCGCGGCTTCGACCGCGAAGTGCGCGACTTCATCGCCCAGGAAATGGGCAAGCATGGCGTGCAGCTGCGCGTGCGTACCGACGTCCTGGCCATCGAGAAATCCGCGCACGGGCTGGAGGTGACATTGCTGGACGGCAGCACCCTCGTCGCCGATGCCGTGCTCTATGCGACGGGCCGCGTGCCCAACGCCGCGGGACTCGGGCTCGAAGCAGTGGGGGTGGCGCAGGGCAAGGACGGTGCCATCGTCATCGACGAGCACTACCAGACATCGCTGCCTTCGGTGCATGCGCTGGGCGACGTGACGGCGCGCGTGCAACTGACCCCGGTCGCGCTGGGCGAGGCCATGGTGCTGGTGGACCGCCTGTTCGGGCAGGG